>NZ_JBPAOH010000623.1:0-200 GCF_050875635.1 Tolypothrix sp. VBCCA 56010 | reverse complement strand
GGGGCGATCGCGCCCCTTGCATTAGCTGGTAAGAAATCAGGGGAAAAGTGCATAAGCGAGCTCCAAGAAATAAATTATCCAATTCTCAAACTCGACCTACTTTCAGTAAACCAAAAAGTTTTCTCCTCAGGGCGATCGCTAAAAAATTTTGTAGTAGATGATACTTTTTATTCAGCAAATATTGAACCAGCAAGACTAGG
>NZ_JBPAOH010000622.1:0-200 GCF_050875635.1 Tolypothrix sp. VBCCA 56010 | reverse complement strand
TTTTGGTTTACTAGCTGCTGCTTTAGCTGTCGCTCCTGGTGCTGCCTTTGCTGGTCAATCTCAAAGCAACGTGCAAGTTACCACACAAGAAGGTGCAGCAATCAATGGTAGCACCAACGCTCAAAGCTCCACCAGCATCAACAATCAACAACAAATTCAAAACGCACAGAAAAAAGCTGGTGCTTACCGTGGTAGATACT
>NZ_JBPAOH010000621.1:0-200 GCF_050875635.1 Tolypothrix sp. VBCCA 56010 | reverse complement strand
CAGAAAATCAGAACAAATGTATTCCAAAATACAGTTAATTAGACAGCATTCTGATTTTAAATCTGTTTTTCAAGGCGATCGCAAAAGTTTTCGGTCTACTGAATATGGAGATAAGTCCAATGAGCGATGAGGTAAGCGGTGAGAGAAAGAATCAGCCAGCGATACATACCAAGGAGAGAACCCTGTCCAAAACGATGTAA
>NZ_JBPAOH010000620.1:0-200 GCF_050875635.1 Tolypothrix sp. VBCCA 56010 | reverse complement strand
GTATTCCTCTGAGTTGATTAACTTTACATTAAATATCCGAATATTATCGCACAGAGGTACAGGTGCAGGAGTCTAAAAGATATTCCGTACAATCACTACTTTCTTTTAGTATCATTCCTATTTGATGAAATAAATCGTTGATTAGCATCGAAATATTGTGTAATCGTCGTAACATCGTAATTTTTCTAACATATCTGGTA
>NZ_JBPAOH010000619.1:0-200 GCF_050875635.1 Tolypothrix sp. VBCCA 56010 | reverse complement strand
ATTTAACATAAACCCCTCCGATTTTGACTCTGGAGGGGATTTTATTGCTTTAATGTTATGCCTGCGAACCCTCTAAAGCATAACTAGCAACTTGGGTTAATAATTTCTGCATCGCTCCGGAATTCTCCGGCAATCTTCGTCATGAGCGATCGCCTTTAAGAGATCGTCAGTGATAGCATAAATGGTAATTATTTCGTTTA
>NZ_JBPAOH010000618.1:0-201 GCF_050875635.1 Tolypothrix sp. VBCCA 56010 | reverse complement strand
CAATGGCGTAGTCGTTGGTTAGGCGAGTTGCCGCGACTGACAGCCGCAGAAGTTAGTGGAGTGAGTGACTTTGAACTGCTATTAATGATAGAGGAAGTACTTTGGGATCAACCGCGAGAGGGTGCACCAGTAAAGTTTAGTGCCGAGCAGGTTACTCAGATCATAGCAATAGCTTGTGAAAAGCCAGAAGCCTCAGGATAT
>NZ_JBPAOH010000617.1:0-201 GCF_050875635.1 Tolypothrix sp. VBCCA 56010 | reverse complement strand
TACCAGATATGTTAGAAAAATTACGATGTTACGACGATTACACAATATTTCGATGCTAATCAACGATTTATTTCATCAAATAGGAATGATACTAAAAGAAAGTCAGTAAACCAAAAAGTTTTCTCCTCAGGGCGATCGCTAAAAAATTTTGTAGTAGATGATACTTTTTATTCAGCAAATATTGAACCAGCAAGACTAGGA
>NZ_JBPAOH010000616.1:0-201 GCF_050875635.1 Tolypothrix sp. VBCCA 56010 | reverse complement strand
ACGGATAGCCTCATCAATAGCATTATACTGATGCTTTTTAGCTTTAACTTTATACTCCAATACCAGCACTACTTAATCACCTCCTTTAAAATTTATTGACTGTCAGTAGACCGAAAACTTTTGCGATCGTCAAAAAATAGTAACCTGTGATACAGTTTTTCAAGAATTCAAAAAAGTTGCTCGTTTTTCATGATTGATAAA
>NZ_JBPAOH010000615.1:0-201 GCF_050875635.1 Tolypothrix sp. VBCCA 56010 | reverse complement strand
CGCAGTGCGGTGCAAAGCAGAAAATGCCGTTAAATATTCGCACTTACACCTGTGGAAGTTGTGGTTCCCAAAGAGATCGGGATGAAAACGCTGCATACAATTTCAGTAAACCAAAAAGTTTTCTCCTCAGGGCGATCGCTAAAAAATTTTGTAGTAGATGATACTTTTTATTCAGCAAATATTGAACCAGCAAGACTAGGA
>NZ_JBPAOH010000614.1:0-201 GCF_050875635.1 Tolypothrix sp. VBCCA 56010 | reverse complement strand
ACCAATACACTCAACTGCACGTCTGGGTGATATTGAAATAGCGCGTGTACGTGGTCTTTTTCGCCGTTAAACTCAACAAGCTTGCAATCCCACTTGGCTAATAACCCAAGTTGCGGGTTATGGGAATCCAAGTGCTATGCACCTGCTGATTCATGCGATCGCCAATCACAAATTGGCGGTTGCGAGTAGTGCAACCGCAAC
>NZ_JBPAOH010000613.1:0-201 GCF_050875635.1 Tolypothrix sp. VBCCA 56010 | reverse complement strand
CATTTAACATAAACCCCTCCGATTTTGACTCTGGAGGGGATTTTATTGCTTTAATGTTATGCCTGCGAACCCTCTAAAGCATAACTAGCAACTTGGGTTAGTACTTACCCATTGATTCTGAGTTTGCCCCCAGTACTCACAGTATTCTGACAAGGCTGCATCTGGATAGTTTTCTACCATTTGTGCGAGTTGAGTTTTATA
>NZ_JBPAOH010000612.1:0-201 GCF_050875635.1 Tolypothrix sp. VBCCA 56010 | reverse complement strand
TTTTACTTACCTACCTTACAAAAATTTAGGGACTTCCAAATAAAAAAATAATCAATCACAAGGGAGTGCAAGGGAGCATTATAGCAGGGGGAATAGAAAAAGTAGGTCGAGTTTGAGAATTGGATAATTTATTTCTTGGAGCTCGCTTATGCACTTTTCCCCTGATTTCTTACCAGCTAATGCAAGGGGCGCGATCGCCCC
>NZ_JBPAOH010000611.1:0-201 GCF_050875635.1 Tolypothrix sp. VBCCA 56010 | reverse complement strand
TACCTACTTCAATCAAACAATGGCTAAACCTTTCAAATGGACTTATAAAGGTCGTCCGCTACTTGTCTAAACCCACGGATTATTTCTGTCGCAGTGTACTAGTTACTATGCATAGGCGATCGAGGAAGGGGCACTTAAGCAATAAAATCCCCTCCAGTCAGAAAATTAGGAGGGGTGTATGCTAAACGAAATAATTACCAT
>NZ_JBPAOH010000610.1:0-201 GCF_050875635.1 Tolypothrix sp. VBCCA 56010 | reverse complement strand
TATAAAACTCAACTCGCACAAATGGTAGAAAACTATCCAGATGCAGCCTTGTCAGAATACTGTGAGTACTGGGGGCAAACTCAGAATCAATGGGTAAGTACTAGCACTATGTGCCGTGCGCTACAAAGACAGCAATTGACACTAAAAAAAAGACGTTACGCAGTAGCCAAGGGATTACAGAGAGAGTCCAAAAGCTGAGAA
>NZ_JBPAOH010000609.1:0-202 GCF_050875635.1 Tolypothrix sp. VBCCA 56010 | reverse complement strand
CGGAGAGGGCGAGTTGGAATACCACGGTCGCAACGACGAACAGGTTAAGCTACGCGGCTACCGGATCGAGCGTGGAGAGATCGTGTCGGTGATGGAGAAGATGGACGGGGTTATGGGCGCAGTAGTATGCCTTCAGGGGGAAGGAGAAGACCGGGAGCTGATCGGATACTACACTGGTGAGCGCCATGATGAGGAAGCCTTG
>NZ_JBPAOH010000608.1:0-202 GCF_050875635.1 Tolypothrix sp. VBCCA 56010 | reverse complement strand
CAGCGTGGTTATGCCCAAGTGAAACAGAAATACAATGATCAGGGAAAGTGCACGGAGGTGGCGTATTACGGGGCGGACGGCAAACTGTGTTTGAACCGACAGCGTGGTTATGCCCAAGTGAAACAGAAATACAATGATCAGGGAAAGTGCACGGAGGTGGCGTATTACGGGGCGGACGGCAAACTGTGTTTGAACCGACAGC
>NZ_JBPAOH010000607.1:0-202 GCF_050875635.1 Tolypothrix sp. VBCCA 56010 | reverse complement strand
CGTTCAATATCGTTCGTTGGTCAATTCGTCATTGCCCAAAATTCATCTCACGCTCCCCTGAGTACAGGGTGAGACGTGAGGCTTCTTTTGTTTTAAGCTAAAGAGTTTGTCCTAAGTCGCCAATAACCTAGACAAAGCTGTACACTCATAGTCATAGCTGGTCTATGAGTGATATATGTATAAGCCAAACGAATTTGCAAAA
>NZ_JBPAOH010000606.1:0-202 GCF_050875635.1 Tolypothrix sp. VBCCA 56010 | reverse complement strand
AATACGCCTTAGAACCAGCTTGCGCGTTGCAACCTTTCACGAAAAAAGTTACGGATTTCGTCCAGGACGTTCGGCACATGATGCACAGAAAATACTGTTCTTATACCATTTGGTTAAAATTGCGCCACAAATAAGGCATCTTTCAAGTAATCCCAACAAGTCAGGGAAATGACAACATCTTTATCGAGCGATCGCAGAATGT
>NZ_JBPAOH010000605.1:0-203 GCF_050875635.1 Tolypothrix sp. VBCCA 56010 | reverse complement strand
GAAGCATAAGTACTTTTAAGATATTTAGTATCACCTAGCACCTAAAACTACGCAATGGCTGGTTAGCGATCGCCTTGAGGAGAAAACTTTTTGGTTTACTGAAAGTAGTGATTGTACGGAATATCTTTTAGACTCCTGCACCTGTACCTCTGTGCGATAATATTCGGATATTTAATGTAAAGTTAATCAACTCAGAGGAATAC
>NZ_JBPAOH010000604.1:0-203 GCF_050875635.1 Tolypothrix sp. VBCCA 56010 | reverse complement strand
AAACTCTGTTTGAAATTTTGGTAAAAGCAGCGAGCAGTGGAGACAGTATTGAGAACACAGCTAAAATATTAAAGAATATTCCAACAGCCAATGATATTAGATAACCCAAGTTGCTAGTTATGCGACCGCCAGTGCTTCGGGCTGGTGTATGGGGTCAGTATCCATCATAAAATCCCCTCCAGGAACAAAAACGGAGGGGAAGA
>NZ_JBPAOH010000603.1:0-203 GCF_050875635.1 Tolypothrix sp. VBCCA 56010 | reverse complement strand
ACACTAGCTCAAGTTTTTGGTGACAATGCAACACAAGACTCTAGTAACTTGACAATTTCTAAAGCAGACTTAGCAGCGATCGGCTTAACCGCTTCAAGTAATAACACCGCTGAAAGCTTACTTGTTGCGTTAATTCTAAAAGCAGCAAGTTATCTTAATGAAACCAACCAAAGCACCAATAACGATATTCAAGTTACCATTAG
>NZ_JBPAOH010000602.1:0-203 GCF_050875635.1 Tolypothrix sp. VBCCA 56010 | reverse complement strand
TACTAAACCATGCCGACACTCCAATAGTTCGACATGTCAAAGTCAAAGGCGAATCGTCACCATACGACGGAAACCTGGTTTATTGGAGTACAAGAATGGGTAATAACCCAGAAATGCCAAGCAGGATTTCAAAACTCCTGAAAAAGCAAAAAGGGAAGTGTACCCACTGCGAAATGTTCTTCCGCGAAAACGATGTGATGGAA
>NZ_JBPAOH010000601.1:0-203 GCF_050875635.1 Tolypothrix sp. VBCCA 56010 | reverse complement strand
AAGCATAAGTACTTTTAAGATATTTAGTATCACCTAGCACCTAAAACTACGCAATGGCTGGTTAGCGATCGCCTTGAGGAGAAAACTTTTTGGTTTACTGAATTTGTGTTTGTATGGTTGGAATCAATTATTTCCTTCAGTAATAATCGGAGAGTTACCCGGTTCTGGTCGTGGAGGGTTAAAGATGCCGACATCACCCGTTG
>NZ_JBPAOH010000600.1:0-203 GCF_050875635.1 Tolypothrix sp. VBCCA 56010 | reverse complement strand
CTAATGCTTGCAACCATCGAATGACAGGAGTACTAAAAAATCCCCTGTCTAAATAAAGTTTTTTTACCTTTATTTTCAGATCGGAAAGCTCTGCCAATAAATACAGCGGATTGCAGGTAGGTGTAGTACAATAAAACCAGTGGTTCAATGTTTAAGATGAAACCTTACTCCGTCGATTTTCGGCAAAAAATAATCAAAGCTTA
>NZ_JBPAOH010000599.1:0-204 GCF_050875635.1 Tolypothrix sp. VBCCA 56010 | reverse complement strand
TAAGCTGTTCCACATTTAACTTGCATGTATTGGGCGGGCGAGACGCCCACCCCACAAGAAATGTACAATTTCAAATTATGCAAACTAGATGTGGTTTAACTTAATAACCCAGAAATGCCAAGCAGGATTTCAAAACTCCTGAAAAAGCAAAAAGGGAAGTGTACCCACTGCGAAATGTTCTTCCGCGAAAACGATGTGATGGAA
>NZ_JBPAOH010000598.1:0-204 GCF_050875635.1 Tolypothrix sp. VBCCA 56010 | reverse complement strand
ACATCCTCGATGCCAATCTGCAACCAGTACCAGTAGGCGTACCGGGTGAATTGCACATCGGTGGCGATGGCTTGGCGCGGGGCTACCTCAACCGCCCGGAATTAACTGCCGATAAGTTCATTCCCAACCCGTTTGGAAATGCTGGTCATAGATTATACAAAACTGGAGATTTAGTCCGCTATTTAATTAATGGCAACATTGAGT
>NZ_JBPAOH010000597.1:0-204 GCF_050875635.1 Tolypothrix sp. VBCCA 56010 | reverse complement strand
ATATCCTGAGGCTTCTGGCTTTTCACAAGCTATTGCTATGATCTGAGTAACCTGCTCGGCACTAAACTTTACTGGTGCACCCTCTCGCGGTTGATCCCAAAGTCAGTAGACCGAAAACTTTTGCGATCGTCAAAAAATAGTAACCTGTGATACAGTTTTTCAAGAATTCAAAAAAGTTGCTCGTTTTTCATGATTGATAAAGGA
>NZ_JBPAOH010000596.1:0-205 GCF_050875635.1 Tolypothrix sp. VBCCA 56010 | reverse complement strand
ATTCGTCACGGTACACAAACCTTAATTGCAAATTTTGATGTCGTCACAGGTCAAATTGTTAGTCCAACTTGTGGAGACACGAGAACCGAAGAAGATTTTACCCCAATACGGTTCAGTTAAGGCTCAAATACGTGTAAATTATGGATTGTTCTGAAGTATGGAAATGAAGTGCGGTGCATCTCAAGGAATTCTCATTAGTGTCTCC
>NZ_JBPAOH010000595.1:0-205 GCF_050875635.1 Tolypothrix sp. VBCCA 56010 | reverse complement strand
AATTTCGCTCTAAAAAAGTTAAACACAGAGGTATTGGGGCACAAATCAATCCTCCGGTCTTCGTTGTACTAAGCACTGCATAGCCTTAACTGAACCGTATTGGATTTTACCCTTCATGTCCGTAACGCCATTGAGAGCGACCCCAATGCAAAAAAATGGAATTTGATTATGGATTGCCTCAATACTCACCAGTCTGAATCTTTGG
>NZ_JBPAOH010000594.1:0-205 GCF_050875635.1 Tolypothrix sp. VBCCA 56010 | reverse complement strand
TTCCTTTATCAATCATGAAAAACGAGCAACTTTTTTGAATTCTTGAAAAACTGTATCACAGGTTACTATTTTTTGACGATCGCAAAAGTTTTCGGTCTACTGATATTCAGTCTGCATCACCACCTGATTGGGGTGAGGCTGCAAAAATTGCCCTAGAATCTATTTTCCCTCAAATAGTCATGTCTCTTCTTTTACTTGATATTGA
>NZ_JBPAOH010000593.1:0-205 GCF_050875635.1 Tolypothrix sp. VBCCA 56010 | reverse complement strand
TCAATCCTAGTCTTGCTGGTTCAATATTTGCTGAATAAAAAGTATCATCTACTACAAAATTTTTTAGCGATCGCCCTGAGGAGAAAACTTTTTGGTTTACTGATGTTGTTTGCTCAAAGCTATTGACATTAAAATAGTAACCACGGAAGGTGGTCGCCGCAGGCACCGCCTTTAAAAGGCGGTGTACCGGCGACTCGCTACTATA
>NZ_JBPAOH010000592.1:0-205 GCF_050875635.1 Tolypothrix sp. VBCCA 56010 | reverse complement strand
GTAGACGTGCTTGCTTTTCTTGAGTCATCACTTTGATATGCGGCTTATATATTTCCCTCTATTTTGCCATCACTAGTAAATCTGCCAAAATGGGATGCTCCCGTATTAAGGCAAGGTGAGTACAGCAAATGCCCCAGTTTTAACTGATAGTAAAACATTGGACGAAGTGGTTGACTGCTTAACAGAACATATTCCAATTAAGACT
>NZ_JBPAOH010000591.1:0-206 GCF_050875635.1 Tolypothrix sp. VBCCA 56010 | reverse complement strand
CCTCTCCCTTTCGGGTTTAGGTAAGTTGTTCGCCTTGGAGTCGATTACCCTGAACTCCAGCCAACTAAAGTTGGCAATTCAATCAGTGCGTACCACGGCGCACAGTTTCCCTTCACACGGCTCCTCAATGATTTGGTGCTTGTCACGCATACCTCATTACCCATTTGTCATGGACTTTTTCCAGTCTTTTGACGGGCTTAGGCTCG
>NZ_JBPAOH010000590.1:0-206 GCF_050875635.1 Tolypothrix sp. VBCCA 56010 | reverse complement strand
TTAATAACCGGCGGTTTGATAATTCAACATGAGTGTACTATTTAACCTGATTAAACCTTGGCTAAAAGTCTACACGATTCCTCAATTATAGTCGTGGATTTTTTCAACTTCAAATGATTGTCAATAATCTTACAAGTTCAATTTTTGAGAACTTTAATAACCCTTCTTTCTATTTTTCCTCTGCCTAGAGTGACAAAAGAGGGTTA
>NZ_JBPAOH010000589.1:0-207 GCF_050875635.1 Tolypothrix sp. VBCCA 56010 | reverse complement strand
GGAAGGTTCAGATGGTTGTACACCATCGCCGTGGTAATCCCCTTGTTCTTGTCCACCACCATGTTCCCATTGGCGTCGTAGCTGTAGTCGTCGTCGGTGTTGGCCCCATCGATGAACCCCGCCGTCTTGTCGCCGCCGTCCGTTACGCGCAGCAGGCGGTTCGAACGCGTGTTGCCCGTTCCGTACGAATACGTCAGGTTGTCCATC
>NZ_JBPAOH010000588.1:0-207 GCF_050875635.1 Tolypothrix sp. VBCCA 56010 | reverse complement strand
CCCTGGGAATAAAAAAAGGTTATTTAAAAATAGCAATTGATTTAAATTTAATTCCGTACTATGGTAAACCGAAAGAAAAAGAATTACCATACATATATCGGAGCCAAGCAAAGTCTGGTACTTGTTCATTTTATGGCTACGCTACCTTATATGTTATTACCAAAAGCAAGCGTGTAACCCTTGCAATTAGAGGAATTCGTTGGTTTG
>NZ_JBPAOH010000587.1:0-207 GCF_050875635.1 Tolypothrix sp. VBCCA 56010 | reverse complement strand
CGGCTGTTAACTCTGGGCGGTTGAGGTAGCCTCTAGCCAATCCATCCCCACCAATGTGCAATTCGCCCGGTACGCCTACGGGTACAGGTTGCAGATTGGCATCAAGGAGATAAAATTGGGTGTTGGCAATTGCCCCTCCTATCGACACCGACCCAGAACCTGGCTGTACTTGGGATACCGCTGACCAGATGGTGGTTTCTGTCGGAC
>NZ_JBPAOH010000586.1:0-207 GCF_050875635.1 Tolypothrix sp. VBCCA 56010 | reverse complement strand
TCGCCTATCTCCCTAGATATTTCCAAAGACTGCTGCAAGAACTCAATCGCCCGTTGGTACTGTCCCAGGGAGTTGTAAGCATTGCCCAAATTGCCCAAGGAAGCACCTTCGCCATTGCGATCGCCTATCTCCCTAGATATTTCCAAAGACTGCTGCAAGAACTCAATCGCCCGTTGGTACTGTCCCAGGGAGTTGTAAGCATTGCCC
>NZ_JBPAOH010000585.1:0-207 GCF_050875635.1 Tolypothrix sp. VBCCA 56010 | reverse complement strand
CCAAGATTTCCCAGCGTTTTTGCTCTATACCAAAGTCTTGGACTAAATTCCAAACTCCTGGATGACCATCTCCCAAACAAACAAGTGGGTTGAGCAATTTTTGACTGTTAACATAATCAATTAATGATTGATTATCGTCAAAAAAAGCACCATAGTATATGCCTTGCAACCTTACAGCTTTGTAATCTCTCCAGATACTACCTTCTT
>NZ_JBPAOH010000584.1:0-207 GCF_050875635.1 Tolypothrix sp. VBCCA 56010 | reverse complement strand
GAAAGCGAGTCTGAAAAGGGCGCAATTAATCAGTGTTTATAGACCCGAACCCTGGTGATCTAACCATGTCCAGGATGAAGCTTGGGTAACACCAAGTGGAGGTCCGCACCGACCGATGTTGAAAAATCGGCGGATGAGGTGTGGTTAGGGGTGAAATGCCAATCGAACCAGGAGCTAGCTGGTTCTCCCCGAAATGTGTTTAGGCGC
>NZ_JBPAOH010000583.1:0-207 GCF_050875635.1 Tolypothrix sp. VBCCA 56010 | reverse complement strand
AACCCAGATATAGGCTAACCCCAAAAGCCGTTTTGTTAGGAGAAATGCGTCTTCAATTCGCCAACGTCTTCGATATAATTCACACAGTTGTTGTGCAGATAAGATTTGGGGGTCAACTACATTGGTGAGGTAGTAATACCAAGTGGCACCCCACAAGACAGAAACTAGGCGAACTGGATGCTTACAGGGATGAGAACGGTATTCGCC
>NZ_JBPAOH010000582.1:0-207 GCF_050875635.1 Tolypothrix sp. VBCCA 56010 | reverse complement strand
CCCCTTCGGTGAATGCGATCGCCAGCCAGGAACTGTGCAACGGTTCATCGACGGCGGCGGTGACGTTCAGCGGAACGGCGACGGGTTACAGCTGGACCAACGACACCCCTTCGATCGGTCTTCCGGCCAGCGGCAGCGGCAACATCGCAGCGTTCACGGCAGTGAATGCGGGTGGTTCCCCGGTAGTGGCCACGATCACGGTCACCC
>NZ_JBPAOH010000581.1:0-207 GCF_050875635.1 Tolypothrix sp. VBCCA 56010 | reverse complement strand
GATGGACGGGGTTATGGGCGCAGTAGTATGCCTTCAGGGGGAAGGAGAAGACCGGGAGCTGATCGGATACTACACTGGTGAGCGCCATGATGAGGAAGCCTTGGGGACGTTCCTGTCGACTCATCTACCAGGGTACATGATACCATCCGGATTTGTGTGGATAGAAAAGATCCCGTTGACATCCCATGGAAAGACCGACTACCGTTC
>NZ_JBPAOH010000580.1:0-207 GCF_050875635.1 Tolypothrix sp. VBCCA 56010 | reverse complement strand
TTTTTTGATTAATCTAACACGCTTAATCAGTTTAACTGGGTAAGTCTGGATATCCCATTTACCTAGTAGTTTTACTTTACCGATATCTTTTTTATCAGTAAACGTAATGCATCTTTTGGCTTGATTTAGTGACCAGCCACTAGTTTTATATTCAACTGAACGATTATCTTTTTGAAATCGGGGAAATCCTTTCTTGCCTGATACTTT
>NZ_JBPAOH010000579.1:0-207 GCF_050875635.1 Tolypothrix sp. VBCCA 56010 | reverse complement strand
CGTAGGTCCAGGTGGTACATCCACAGGTTTTGCTGAGCTGTTGACGACCTTTCGTGACGGGGCCGGGCTGGCTGATTGGACTAACTTGTGAGAAAGAACCCTCACCCCCTGCCCCCTCTCCCAGGACAGGAGAGGGGGATGAGGAGGTGCGGTCGCCGCGCGCATCGTAACCCCACGACGGGGTTTGGTTCGGCAGGCCGTCGCCGT
>NZ_JBPAOH010000578.1:0-207 GCF_050875635.1 Tolypothrix sp. VBCCA 56010 | reverse complement strand
GGGGCACTTAAGCAATAAAATCCCCTCCAGTCAGAAAATTAGGAGGGGTGTATGCTAAACGAAATAATTACCATTTATGCTATCACTGACGATCTCTTAAAGGTGATCGCTCATGACGAAGATTGCCGGAGAATTCCGGAGCGATGCAGAAATTATTACAACTGCGGTCTGTGCTGCAATGTTCTTTGGTGGCAATCACACCAAGGC
>NZ_JBPAOH010000577.1:0-207 GCF_050875635.1 Tolypothrix sp. VBCCA 56010 | reverse complement strand
TCCCAAGGTTATTTACACCTAAATCTATTGCGGCTTTCAAACCTGATTCAGATAACTTAACATCCTTTCTAGTATAAACTACTTCAATTACATAACATCCAGTCCTGGGAATTATTCGTACACAGTCATAATTTTGTGCATGTTTGGAGTGAATGAGAATACTTGTTTTATGTAAGTGAATAATCCCTGATTCTTTGAGTTTTTTAT
>NZ_JBPAOH010000576.1:0-207 GCF_050875635.1 Tolypothrix sp. VBCCA 56010 | reverse complement strand
AAAAAACTCAAAGAATCAGGGATTATTCACTTACATAAAACAAGTATTCTCATTCACTCCAAACATGCACAAAATTATGACTGTGTACGAATAATTCCCAGCAGTGGATGTTATGTAATTGAAGTAGTTTATACTAGAAAGGATGTTAAGTTATCTGAATCAGGTTTGAAAGCCGCAATAGATTTAGGTGTAAATAACCTTGGGACT
>NZ_JBPAOH010000575.1:0-207 GCF_050875635.1 Tolypothrix sp. VBCCA 56010 | reverse complement strand
GTGCGCGTGTAGTCGTCAATCGAGAAGTTGTTGCTGACGGTGGTCAAAGCACAGCCGCCTTGGCGACATCAAGCGCGACGGTGATGCAAGGCACACCTGCCACCTGGCGACTACTGACTTCAGCAGGGTGGATTGGCAACCAGCAATTAAAAATACTCTGCGGCGGTGAAGCCCTATCCCGGGAACTTGCAAGTCAATTGCTCGAAC
>NZ_JBPAOH010000574.1:0-207 GCF_050875635.1 Tolypothrix sp. VBCCA 56010 | reverse complement strand
TTCAACGGTGCTGGCCATTCCGCTGTTGGAAGCCTTGCGGATCGTGGTGGTGCTTTTGCTCGGCAACGAGATGCCGTTCACCCTATGGGGCAACCCGGTATTTCTTATCGCCTTGCCATTGCTGGCGATCCTCATAGGTGCGATTGCCGGCCTCTATCCTTCGCTTTACCTTACCTCGTTCAACGCGGTGCAGGTGTTGAAGGGCAA
>NZ_JBPAOH010000573.1:0-207 GCF_050875635.1 Tolypothrix sp. VBCCA 56010 | reverse complement strand
CGGCTTGAAGATGTGTTTGAATCGTCGTTACTAGGAACCAGCGAAATAAGGCTGAATGCGCTGGAGCCAAAAGGCAAAGGATATGGAGTTGGCAAGTTTTTATATGACCAACAAGCACTTCCAATAAACCCGGCGAACAGCATCACTCTAACGGTACATAGTATGGTCATTCGGAACGAGATAACCTCTCGTTTGCTCTCAGGAGGT
>NZ_JBPAOH010000572.1:0-207 GCF_050875635.1 Tolypothrix sp. VBCCA 56010 | reverse complement strand
CGGTGTTTTCTCGACTTGTTGCTCAAATAACGAATGCAGGCACAAATATTTGGGGTAGTCGGCTTGGGTGTTGTTCCACTCCCGTAATATCTGGTGTTGTTCGGTGGCAGTTAGCAGTGGTAGGTCTGATAGCTTTTGCTGTGGATTGACAACGACTGCTTCGAGTAAAGTTTGATAGTGCCCTACCATCCGCGTGATGGTGGCGGC
>NZ_JBPAOH010000571.1:0-207 GCF_050875635.1 Tolypothrix sp. VBCCA 56010 | reverse complement strand
CATTTCTCAGAGTCTCAATGATGGCGTTAATTTTCGCTCTTAGACATACCGTCCACTGTTTCGGGCGTAGCGCCTGGTGTCATTGCACCTGCGTTGCTGTTTAACTTCGCGTAGGCGCGTAAATACAGGTCTGGGTTATATAGCAGTCGATACACGTCTTCTACTGGCAACCCACGTTGCCCGCGTTCACGTATGATGTTCAGTATC
>NZ_JBPAOH010000570.1:0-207 GCF_050875635.1 Tolypothrix sp. VBCCA 56010 | reverse complement strand
TTGTTCAAATACCCCATAAAAAATTAGTTGACATGCTAATTTACAAAGGTGCTTTAAAAGGAATTAAAGTCTACACAAGGGAAGAGTCTTACACGAGTAAAGCGAGCTTTCTTGATTTAGACACTATTCCTGATTATGGGAACAAACCTGAAACTTGGAAACCTTCAGGTCGTAGAATCAAGCGTGGTTTGTATCGTTCCAAATCCG
>NZ_JBPAOH010000569.1:0-207 GCF_050875635.1 Tolypothrix sp. VBCCA 56010 | reverse complement strand
AAAGTATCAGGCAAGAAAGGATTTCCCCGATTTCAAAAAGATAATCGTTCAGTTGAATATAAAACTAGTGGCTGGTCACTAAATCAAGCCAAAAGATGCATTAAGTTTACTGATAAAAAAGATATCGGTAAAGTAAAACTACTAGGTAAATGGGATATCCAGACTTACCCAGTTAAACTGATTAAGCGTGTTAGATTAATCAAAAAA
>NZ_JBPAOH010000568.1:0-207 GCF_050875635.1 Tolypothrix sp. VBCCA 56010 | reverse complement strand
CCCTTGGCGTTGCCGCAGGCTAGCCTCTCGCACAGAAGCGTGCCGTTAGGCAAGCAACATTATTTTTTTGTTTGTGGTATACTCTTATCACTAATAAACAATTCTGATAATGTACAAAGCTTATAAGTTCAGATTGTATCCAACTTCAAAGCAGCAAATAGCTTTAGCCAAAAGCTTTGGCTGTTGTCGCTGGTTTTGGAATTATGC
>NZ_JBPAOH010000567.1:0-207 GCF_050875635.1 Tolypothrix sp. VBCCA 56010 | reverse complement strand
ACCAGGGATTGATATTTAAAAATCGACTTAATGCACTTGGAGATTTTGTTTGACTGTGTTAAGGTAATGGATGTCCTTGCGCTTCTAAAAATAACCCTAATATCGCTTGCAGGTTATCTTTTTGGTATTGTGTGGGCATCAACTCTTTCAAGCTGTAAACTAGTTCTTGGGCGTGGGCAAGCATTGTCTTGCTGAATTTAAAAATTA
>NZ_JBPAOH010000566.1:0-207 GCF_050875635.1 Tolypothrix sp. VBCCA 56010 | reverse complement strand
AATCCTACAAATGAGCGCGATCGCGCTGGCAGCGTAAAACGCTTTATCTGGTGACACCATTCCTACATGAAGATATTTAAAGGCTTCAAAGCTTCTCAATAAGCGGAAATAGCTTTTGATACAACTGACAGTATTCGTCCACAAATTTTACTGTGGGCGCGCTTCGGCGAGGCTCAACCATACTCTCTGCGTAACATGAACGCGATC
>NZ_JBPAOH010000565.1:0-207 GCF_050875635.1 Tolypothrix sp. VBCCA 56010 | reverse complement strand
GATACTGAACATCATACGTGAACGCGGGCAACGTGGGTTGCCAGTAGAAGACGTGTATCGACTGCTATATAACCCAGACCTGTATTTACGCGCCTACGCGAAGCTAAACAGCAACGCAGGTGCAATGACACCAGGCGCTACGCCCGAAACAGTGGACGGTATGTCTAAGAGCGAAAATTAACGCCATCATTGAGACTCTGAGAAATG
>NZ_JBPAOH010000564.1:0-207 GCF_050875635.1 Tolypothrix sp. VBCCA 56010 | reverse complement strand
CTGATATAATTTTCTTTTAGCGGTTCCTGAAGTCGAAATGTGCCGAGAGTAGGAATTTTAATAGATTTACCCGACTTGACCAATACGCTCCCGTTGCTGTCATAAACAGTGAAAGACTGTTTATTCTTACGGGTTTTACGAGTTGGCGGTCTAGTAATTCCTTTGCGCCATCTACTAAAAGCGGTTTGCAAACTTTGGAATGCTGAC
>NZ_JBPAOH010000563.1:0-207 GCF_050875635.1 Tolypothrix sp. VBCCA 56010 | reverse complement strand
AAGAATTCCATCGGCACATTCCGTGCTAAAACCGATGGAATTAGGAGCAGATTGTGCTTCCCAATCCGCTTGCTTGGGTTGGGATGAGCAAATTTGGAGTCGATGAGATAAACCAGGCGATCGCGACGCACTCTTAGCATCGATTGACAACAGTCTGAGTTATCTGCAAAAAGATAAGGCGATCGCCGTGTATCAGAATTATCCAAT
>NZ_JBPAOH010000562.1:0-207 GCF_050875635.1 Tolypothrix sp. VBCCA 56010 | reverse complement strand
AACCCAGATATAGGCTAACCCCAAAAGCCGTTTTGTTAGGAGAAATGCGTCTTCAATTCGCCAACGTCTTCGATATAATTCACACAGTTGTTGTGCAGATAAGGTTTGGGGGTCAACTACATTGGTGAGGTAGTAATACCAAGTGGCACCCCACAAGACAGAAACTAGGCGAACTGGATGCTTACAGGGATGAGAACGGTATTCGCC
>NZ_JBPAOH010000561.1:0-207 GCF_050875635.1 Tolypothrix sp. VBCCA 56010 | reverse complement strand
AAGGGATGATCTCCCTAACCCTGTCGATGGTATCGAAGCGAAATTATTTTTTCCTTAGATCCTCGATGTCACGCAATATAACGGCCACCAACGCCTCCACGACGGTTTTTCCCTTTTCGTAGGTGGCCAGGGTGGCATCGCCCCATACGCCGGTCGGTGAATAGGTAGAGTTTCGGTTGTTGGGATCGCGCGTCAAACCGCGCCCCG
>NZ_JBPAOH010000560.1:0-207 GCF_050875635.1 Tolypothrix sp. VBCCA 56010 | reverse complement strand
GATCGCTAAATACATATTTGACAATTCTGGTGGAGTAGTTTCCAGGTTGCAGCGATATCGTGTAATCGCTGTAATCCTCGCCAAATAGTCTTAACACCAGGTTCTCCATCACCCTTTCGACCTAAAAAGCCACCTAATATTGCAATCATTCGTACTGCTTGGCGTAAAGAAGGCGGCTTTTTGGGTGGGATTGGATTTTTGTTGATA
>NZ_JBPAOH010000559.1:0-207 GCF_050875635.1 Tolypothrix sp. VBCCA 56010 | reverse complement strand
CTGATATAATTTTCTTTTAGCGGTTCCTGAAGTCGAAATGTGCCGAGAGTAGGAATTTTAATAGATTTACCCGACTTGACCAATACGCTCCCGTTGCTGTCATCAACAGTGAAAGACTGTTTATTCTTACGGGTTTTACGAGTTGGCGGTCTAGTAATTCCTTTGCGCCATCTACTAAAAGCGGTTTGCAAACTTTGGAATGCTGAC
>NZ_JBPAOH010000558.1:0-207 GCF_050875635.1 Tolypothrix sp. VBCCA 56010 | reverse complement strand
GAATTACATGCGTTGGGCGAACGGCTACTATTTTGGTGAAGGGTCTGGTTATGATTTTTCTTTTTTCACCTCGCTTGGTTTCGACCTGACGCTGACCTCTGTGTTGAGCAGCTGGATGCGCGGAGATAAAGTGAAAGTTTACCAGGAAGGCGACAGTTCTTCGTCGCTGAAGTCGATGTTCGGAGAGGGATTCATACGGGCAGTGAA
>NZ_JBPAOH010000557.1:0-207 GCF_050875635.1 Tolypothrix sp. VBCCA 56010 | reverse complement strand
ATAGTGTAGCAACAATAACCGTGTATTACCAGGAGCAAAAAGCAACTTGCATTAGATAGCTCTCGAGACTGCTTCTACCGCGTAATACATGGATGGTCACACCTGACCTTATATGCTGCACTGTCCTCGCGATCGCTTGCAATCAAAGGTTCGGTTGCAGCATGATGTTAAACATAGCTACAATATCCCCAAAGCTCATTGGACTTA
>NZ_JBPAOH010000556.1:0-207 GCF_050875635.1 Tolypothrix sp. VBCCA 56010 | reverse complement strand
CATCTTCTCCATCACCGACACGATCTCTCCACGCTCGATCCGGTAGCCGCGTAGCTTAACCTGTTCGTCGTTGCGACCGTGGTATTCCAACTCGCCCTCTCCGCTCCACCGAACAATATCACCGCTGCGGTACACCCGCCCGTAACGACCATCTTCTATAAACCGAACTGACGTCTGAACAGGGTCGTTCACGTAGCCCGACGACAA
>NZ_JBPAOH010000555.1:0-207 GCF_050875635.1 Tolypothrix sp. VBCCA 56010 | reverse complement strand
GAAAGCGAGTCTGAAAAGGGCGCAATTAATCAGTGTTTATAGACCCGAACCCTGGTGATCTAACCATGTCCAGGATGAAGCTTGGGTAACACCAAGTGGAGGTTCGCACCGACCGATGTTGAAAAATCGGCGGATGAGGTGTGGTTAGGGGTGAAATGCCAATCGAACCAGGAGCTAGCTGGTTCTCCCCGAAATGTGTTTAGGCGC
>NZ_JBPAOH010000554.1:0-207 GCF_050875635.1 Tolypothrix sp. VBCCA 56010 | reverse complement strand
CCAAGTAGACAACACGTCCATCATATTCGGTCAGCGTTGGCATCAGATGTTGTTGCACAAGCAGCACTTCTACACGGGCATCTTCTAAAATGTATGCCAATCGCTCTGTTGGGTAGATCGGGTCAAGTGGTACATATGCTCCACCCGCCTTGAGAATGCCCAGCAGTCCCACCACCATCTCCATTGAGCGTTCCGTGTAAATGCCTA
>NZ_JBPAOH010000553.1:0-207 GCF_050875635.1 Tolypothrix sp. VBCCA 56010 | reverse complement strand
AGTACAGCTAGAGAAATGTCCAGATTACTTTCGCTGAGAACTTCTAGTAAGTGATTGGCAACGGCTGTATCAATGGTAGCACCAGGTATACTCCAACAAATCCCGTGTACTCCATCCTGCTGTCGCAACTGGTCGCATTGATAGGTAGTTCTTTTACCTCCTGTGCCGTGATAACGAGGACTCATGCGCCGTCCACACTTGCCACAA
>NZ_JBPAOH010000552.1:0-207 GCF_050875635.1 Tolypothrix sp. VBCCA 56010 | reverse complement strand
AAGAAGGTAGTATCTGGAGAGATTACAAAGCTGTAAGGTTGCAAGGCATATACTATGGTGCTTTTTTTGACGATAATCAATCATTAATTGATTATGTTAACAGCCAAAAATTGCTCAACCCACTTGTTTGTTTGGGAGATGGTCATCCAGGAGTTTGGAATTTAGTCCAAGACTTTGGTATAGAGCAAAAACGCTGGGAAATCTTGG
>NZ_JBPAOH010000551.1:0-207 GCF_050875635.1 Tolypothrix sp. VBCCA 56010 | reverse complement strand
ACTACCCAATCTGGAATAATTTTTGGTCTGCCTGTAGGGATACCAAGCTTGAGCATTGCTTCAAGTCCCCCATTTCTATATTGGCGTAGCCATCTTTGTACAGCTACGCGATCGCGTCCTCAAATTACGCTTAAGTGCTGCACAGTATCAACTTGTTTACTTTTCAGCTATATTCAACGCTTGTAATCTTTCTTTACCGCTTGCAGT
>NZ_JBPAOH010000550.1:0-208 GCF_050875635.1 Tolypothrix sp. VBCCA 56010 | reverse complement strand
AACACAGCAAGAAATTACTAGCCAACAACTGGCAATTTCAGAAGCAAGCCGACCGTTTGATTTGGCTGTTGACCCGTTAGTGCGAGCAAGTTTGCTCAAGCTAAAAGAAAAAGAACACGTGTTGCTGGTGGTGATGCACCATATTGTTTCAGATGGTTGGTCAATCGGCGTGCTGGTGCGGGAGTTAGCAGCAGTATACCAAGCTACG
>NZ_JBPAOH010000549.1:0-208 GCF_050875635.1 Tolypothrix sp. VBCCA 56010 | reverse complement strand
GTAGATGATATTGTTGGTGTGGATTCAGGTATCAATAGTTTAGCTGTAGCCGTTAGTTTAAATACAGCGAAAACATTTGATAATCCGAAAAAATACCGAAAATGTAAAAAACAGTTAGGGAGGTTACAAAGACAATTACAGCGGAAAACAAAGGGGAGTAAACGACATACCAAAGCGAAAAATAGATTAGCTAAATATCACAAGCAGA
>NZ_JBPAOH010000548.1:0-208 GCF_050875635.1 Tolypothrix sp. VBCCA 56010 | reverse complement strand
GTAGATGATATTGTTGGTGTGGATTCAGGTATCAATAGTTTAGCTGTAGCCGTTAGTTTAAATACAGCGAAAACATTTGATAATCCGAAAAAATACCGAAAATCGAAAAAACAGTTAGGGAGGTTACAAAGACAATTACAGCGGAAAACAAAGGGGAGTAAACGACATACCAAAGCGAAAAATAGATTAGCTAAATATCACAAGCAGA
>NZ_JBPAOH010000547.1:0-209 GCF_050875635.1 Tolypothrix sp. VBCCA 56010 | reverse complement strand
AAGCATAAGTACTTTTAAGATATTTAGTATCACCTAGCACCTAAAACTACGCAATGGCTGGTTAGCGATCGCCTTGAGGAGAAAACTTTTTGGTTTACTGAACATGACTAAATCTTTGGAGCCTAGACATAGCAATCATTCTGTAGGTAACGCAGTCGTGCATCTTGTATGGATACCTAAACGAAGGCGTAAAGTTTTGGTAGGTGAAG
>NZ_JBPAOH010000546.1:0-210 GCF_050875635.1 Tolypothrix sp. VBCCA 56010 | reverse complement strand
GGGATGCTCTTCTCCCAGCAAGCGTTGCGTTAGTTGCAAAGCTTTTTGGTACAGTGGTTCAGCTTCACTGTACCGTCCTTGGGATTGGTAGAGTGCTGCCAGGTTATTGTAACTCATGGCAACATGGGGATGCTCTTCTCCCAGCAAGCGTTGATAAAGTTGCAAAGCTTTTTGGTACAGTGGTTCAGCTTCACTGTACCGTCCTTGGGA
>NZ_JBPAOH010000545.1:0-211 GCF_050875635.1 Tolypothrix sp. VBCCA 56010 | reverse complement strand
AGCAACAACTTGCGGGTGTTCCGGCTTTGTTGGAACTGCCCACCGACCGACCGCGACCTGCGATTCAAACTTACAAGGGGGCAACACAGACATTCTCACTCTCTGATGAACTGAGTGCAGCGCTAACTGCCTTCAGCCAGAAACAAGAAGTGACGCTGTTCATGACACTCTTAGCAGCGTTCCAAACATTGCTGAGTCGTTACAGCGGGCA
>NZ_JBPAOH010000544.1:0-216 GCF_050875635.1 Tolypothrix sp. VBCCA 56010 | reverse complement strand
TCAGGTCTTCCACAAGTTCTTGCTGTGGAGATAGTGATTCTTGGTTGGCAACGATAATTTCACAGCCAACAGAAATTGCTAATTCCTGAATAAACTCAAAAGCAAATCGGCACAGCCTATCTTTATGCGCTACAACCAGCACTTTAGTTTCACCTTTAAGCATTGACATGATGATGGCTAAAAACTTTTTACGCTTAAAGTTTAGTCCGCCTCCGA
>NZ_JBPAOH010000543.1:0-216 GCF_050875635.1 Tolypothrix sp. VBCCA 56010 | reverse complement strand
GGCAATGCTTACAACTCCCTGGGACAGTACCAACGGGCGATTGAGTTCTTGCAGCAGTCTTTGGAAATATCTAGGGAGATAGGCGATCGCAATGGCGAAGGTACTTCCTTAAACAATTTGGGCAATGCTTACAACTCCCTGGGACAGTACCAACGGGCGATTGAGTTCTTGCAGCAGTCTTTGGAAATATCTAGGGAGATAGGCGATCGCAATGGC
>NZ_JBPAOH010000542.1:0-219 GCF_050875635.1 Tolypothrix sp. VBCCA 56010 | reverse complement strand
AGGCAACTAAGCGCTTATCGCCGGCAATTTCTTTGGCAATGACAACAGCTTGTTGCACAGTTGGGTGTTGGCTCAACAGTGCCTCAATTTCGCCCAATTCGATCCGGAAGCCACGCACCTTCACTTGGTAGTCAATGCGTCCGAGATACTCAATGTTGCCATTAATTAAATAGCGGACTAAATCTCCAGTTTTGTATAATCTATGACCAGCATTTCCAA
>NZ_JBPAOH010000541.1:0-219 GCF_050875635.1 Tolypothrix sp. VBCCA 56010 | reverse complement strand
GAAGGGTTCAGCCCTTTGCTGACCTGGGAAATTCCACAACCGCACAGTGCCGTCTTCACCTGCACTGACAATCGTCTGCCCATCCGCGCTAATAGCGACAGACAAGACCCTACCCTGATGACCACCGAAGGGTTCAGCCCTTTGCTGACCTTGGAAATTCCACAACCGCACAGTGCCGTCTTCACCTGCACTGACAATCGTCTGCCCATCCGCGCTAAT
>NZ_JBPAOH010000540.1:0-219 GCF_050875635.1 Tolypothrix sp. VBCCA 56010 | reverse complement strand
ACCGGATGCTGTGGCAGTTGTGTATGAAGACCAACAACTCACATACCGCGAGTTAAACGCCAAAGCCAACCAACTAGCACATCACCTAGTTTCATTGGGTGTAGGACCGGAAATCTTGGTCGGTATTTGCACGGAACGCTCTAGTGAGATGGTGGTGGGACTGCTGGCAATTCTCAAGGCGGGTGGCGCATATGTGCCTCTCGACCCAATCTACCCAAG
>NZ_JBPAOH010000539.1:0-219 GCF_050875635.1 Tolypothrix sp. VBCCA 56010 | reverse complement strand
CCTTCGGCGGTTTATAATTTGGTGGATTTGGTCTACCCGTAAACGATAAAGGATTAATTTTCCATTCCTTAATTGCGTTAAAAAAACCCGTCCATTCTGCATTCACTGATTTCATCACTTGTTGAGCTAGGAATGCGGGCAATGTATGGTAACAAGAATAATCTTTCATTAATGCATCGATATTTTGATGCAACTCTGTTTTTCCAAACTTGACTACGC
>NZ_JBPAOH010000538.1:0-219 GCF_050875635.1 Tolypothrix sp. VBCCA 56010 | reverse complement strand
TCCTTCACGGGAATAACTTAAAAAAATTGCCGAATTTGCAGAACGCCGCACCATTGCTGATTGTAAATGTTGAGTGATTGCTTGGCGACCAAAAGGCTTTGAGGGTCGTTTTCTAGCTTCAATCACTATTGACAGTTCAATTACAGCTAACGATTTACTGGTGAACTTTAGGAGAATATCGCCAGTGTCTCCATCACGACCAATATGCTCCACCTCTAC
>NZ_JBPAOH010000537.1:0-222 GCF_050875635.1 Tolypothrix sp. VBCCA 56010 | reverse complement strand
GAAGCATAAGTACTTTTAAGATATTTAGTATCACCTAGCACCTAAAACTACGCAATGGCTGGTTAGCGATCGCCTTGAGGAGAAAACTTTTTGGTTTACTGACGCTGGCGGGTTGGGTATTGAAAATCCTCCCCGGTGAAGCCAAAGTCATCACCATCAAGCGCAAGAAAGACCAGTGGCAGGGGTTGGAGGTGCTGGGCGTTCCCGAAGATTTTGACACCA
>NZ_JBPAOH010000536.1:0-223 GCF_050875635.1 Tolypothrix sp. VBCCA 56010 | reverse complement strand
ATTGTTTTTGGCTAAACATATCTCTGTATTAATTTTTTCTAATTATTGATACTCGTTAAGAATTTTTAAAGATTCGTCTCCAGTATTGGTTTTAATTACTTGTATTATTGTTTTTTGAGTTTTTGGTTTCCATTCTTTACTTTGTAATTCACAAATAACTATCGGAACTTCTATATTTATCCACTCCACTTTTATATCTCCCTCTCCTTGTTCACCGCGTTCG
>NZ_JBPAOH010000535.1:0-224 GCF_050875635.1 Tolypothrix sp. VBCCA 56010 | reverse complement strand
ACCTCACCCCGGTCTCGTTTCATGAATTCACCAATGTAATCCCCCTGCTGTTCCCTGCTCAGACCTTCCAGACGCTCCTCCTTGATGTCATAACCGCCCTCACCAACATACCGGTGAACGATCTGAACCGGCTCGCCATATTCCTCAAGGTGAAAACTGGTCCGAAGAATACTGTGCCGCTCGATCAACAAACCAAAGGCCTTTTGCAACCTGCCGAAATCGTA
>NZ_JBPAOH010000534.1:0-224 GCF_050875635.1 Tolypothrix sp. VBCCA 56010 | reverse complement strand
GCTGGTAACGGTGTGATTTTAGTGGGCAAAGTCAATCCTGTTTTTTCAAAATGCCCACCAAAATAGATTGATATGGCGTTAAAAGCACGCCCTGATTTTTACAATGTTCTGATAAGAGAAAACGGCTGATAGCCCCTATTTTAAACAATGACCTTGAGGTTTTGCGGCGACCATTAAAGGGGGGTGGCAATGAAGCCTCCTCAAACTCTCCTTGCCAGAATGCT
>NZ_JBPAOH010000533.1:0-226 GCF_050875635.1 Tolypothrix sp. VBCCA 56010 | reverse complement strand
TGCGTAACAATTAACAGGTTTAACGTTAACAACAGTACCTGTTATTTCATAGCCAGTTCCAATTTTTATTGGGTTCCCTTCATATCCTTTAACAATGCCAACTTCGGTTGCGAAAGTTCCAATTGTTCCGTAGTCATCCCACAACCCCGCCAATAAATAAATGTCTGGTTTAGGATTTAAGTTTCTCGGTACTCCTGAGGGAGCTTCAATGGTAAAACTGTAACGA
>NZ_JBPAOH010000532.1:0-227 GCF_050875635.1 Tolypothrix sp. VBCCA 56010 | reverse complement strand
CCTTTCCTAGTTGAAAGTAGGCATATGCAATATTAATTTGGTCATCCAACTGCTGACGAATGACTAAATCTTGGTTTTCACACTCAATAGCTTGCTCGTATTTCCCCCATTCTCGATAGCAATTAGCAAGCCAATACCACAGATTAGCGACATTTTTTTCTAGTCCTAATTGTTGATAAAGTTCTCGGCTTTGTTGATGGTAATTTAGAGATTGTTCGTATTTACCC
>NZ_JBPAOH010000531.1:0-227 GCF_050875635.1 Tolypothrix sp. VBCCA 56010 | reverse complement strand
GTTGGGGGAATATGAGTCCAAGTAGACAATATGCCCATGCACGTCGGGTACAAGGTCTGCTAAGTGTTGTTGTGTCAGTAGCACTTCTACACGGGCATCTTCTAAAATGTACGCCAATCGTTCTCTTGGGTAGATTGGGTCGAGAGGCACATATGCGCCACCCGCCTTGAGAATTGCCAGCAGTCCCACCACCATCTCACTAGAGCGTTCCGTGCAAATACCGACCA
>NZ_JBPAOH010000530.1:0-228 GCF_050875635.1 Tolypothrix sp. VBCCA 56010 | reverse complement strand
AATATCCCTATACACGAGCTTATAAAAAACTCAAAAAATCAGGGATTATTCACTTACATAAAACAAGTATTCTCATTCACTCCAAACATGCACAAAATTATGATTGTGTACGAATAATTCCCAGCACTGGATGTTATGTAATTGAAGTAGTTTATACTAGAAAGGATGTTAAGTTATCTGAATCAGGTTTGAAAGCCGCAATAGATTTAGGTGTAAATAACCTTGGGA
>NZ_JBPAOH010000529.1:0-231 GCF_050875635.1 Tolypothrix sp. VBCCA 56010 | reverse complement strand
GTATCTCCGGAACCTTCAACTTCATGATTGTGTTCCAAGCAGAACACAACATCTTGATGCACCCCTTCCACCAATTAGGTGTAGCTGGTGTATTCGGCGGAAGTTTGTTCTCTGCAATGCACGGTTCACTAGTAACTTCTTCGTTGGTGCGTGAAACCACCGAAACCGAATCACAAAACTACGGTTACAAATTCGGTCAAGAAGAAGAAACCTACAACATTGTTGCAGCAC
>NZ_JBPAOH010000528.1:0-231 GCF_050875635.1 Tolypothrix sp. VBCCA 56010 | reverse complement strand
GGGGTGAGACCGTCGAGCGAAATGTGAGGCCGGATGTTGTAGTCGGAGGCGATGAATGCCAATTGGTTTCGCAGCTGGTGGATGTCCTGGATCTAACGTCTTGTACAGCTAGAGGCTGAATACCAGTACAACCTGAAAGATCATCTGCCGTGCATGCCGTAGCTCTAGCGAAGGCATGGGCAATGTGCGAATGACGTTTACGACGAAGGAGGAGGTGGAGACGGCGTTGGC
>NZ_JBPAOH010000527.1:0-235 GCF_050875635.1 Tolypothrix sp. VBCCA 56010 | reverse complement strand
GCCGTCGTCAATGAGCCGTTGCACACCGTCTGGTTCGATGGTGCCGTCACCGATGGTGTCGGGTTCACCGTGATGGTGAAGCTGCTCGTCGCACCCACACAGGTTCCATACAGGGGCGTGACCGTGATCGTGGCCACCGTGTGCACACCGCCCGCATTCACCGCCGTGAACGAAGCAATGTTGCCGCTGCCGCTGGAAGCCAGTCCGATGCTCGTGTTGTCGTTGGTCCAGGTGT
>NZ_JBPAOH010000526.1:0-236 GCF_050875635.1 Tolypothrix sp. VBCCA 56010 | reverse complement strand
ATCTTGGGTATTGGAGCGCCAAATGGTTAGAGCGGATCGCGGCTTAAATTGTTGACGGGCGCCTCTGCCTGCGATTGGGCGTGGATAACTTTATGAAAGCCCCCCGTTAGTGCCGTTTCTAAATGGTTACAGCAGGGGGATAATGTAGTATTTGAGACGCTTGGAAGCTAAAGTCGCTCCGCTCTCCAGATGTTAAGTACTCCCATTAACGGGTACTCTACGAAAAGTACAGCTAG
>NZ_JBPAOH010000525.1:0-237 GCF_050875635.1 Tolypothrix sp. VBCCA 56010 | reverse complement strand
GATGTGGCAACAGCCAAACTTTCGCAAACCCTGACTGGGCAAAGCTACTCGGTCAATAGCGTCGCTTTTAGCCCCGATGGCAAAACCTTGGCTTCTGGCAGTGGTGACAACACCTTGGCTTCTAGCATTAATGGCAACACCATCAAACTCTGGGATGTGGCTACAGGCAAACTTTCGCAAACCCTGACTGGGCATAGCAACTTGGTCAGGAGCGTCGCTTTTAGCCCCGATGGCAAA
>NZ_JBPAOH010000524.1:0-238 GCF_050875635.1 Tolypothrix sp. VBCCA 56010 | reverse complement strand
CTCTACCAATCCCAAGGACGGTACAGTGAAGCTGAACCACTGTACCAAAAAGCTTTGCAACTAACGCAACGCTTGCTGGGAGAAGAGCATCCCGATGTTGCCATGAGTTACAATAACCTGGCATTGCTCTACGAATCCCAAGGACGGTACAGTGAAGCTGAACCACTGTACCAAAAAGCTTTGCAACTTTATCAACGCTTGCTGGGAGAAGAGCATCCCCATGTTGCCATGAGTTACA
>NZ_JBPAOH010000523.1:0-238 GCF_050875635.1 Tolypothrix sp. VBCCA 56010 | reverse complement strand
TACTACCAAAGGCAGTATCAGCTAAAATAATCACCTGAAAGCGTTCAGTTAAAGATTGAGGTAAACGCTTAATTAGCTTGAGTCCTAGCTGCGCGGGTGAGGGGGAGCATCCCACTTTGGCAAAAATATATTAACCCTCAGTAAACCAAAAAGTTTTCTCCTCAGGGCGATCGCTAAAAAATTTTGTAGTAGATGATACTTTTTATTCAGCAAATATTGAACCAGCAAGACTAGGATT
>NZ_JBPAOH010000522.1:0-239 GCF_050875635.1 Tolypothrix sp. VBCCA 56010 | reverse complement strand
GATGACCACCGAAGGGTTCAGCCCTTTGCTGACCTTGGAAATTCCACAACCGCACAGTGCCGTCTTCACCTGCACTGACAATCGTCTGCCCATCCGCGCTAATGGCGACAGAATAGACCCTACCCTGATGACCACCGAAGGGTTCAGCCCTTTGCTGACCTGGGAAATTCCACAACCGCACAGTGCCGTCTTCACCTGCACTGACAATCGTCTGCCCATCCGCGCTAATAGCGACAGAC
>NZ_JBPAOH010000521.1:0-240 GCF_050875635.1 Tolypothrix sp. VBCCA 56010 | reverse complement strand
TTGCCCCTTTCTATATTTGCAGATAATCCACAAGTTAAAAGTGACTGAATCATTTTTATATCTACCCATTGTATAGGTAGTTTTGTAACTTATTTTACCCTTCCAAAATTGCTTGATTCCTCCTTGTTTGCCTCTTCTAATAACCCAAGTTGCTAGTTATGCTTTAGAGGGTTCGCAGGCATAACATTAAAGCAATAAAATCCCCTCCAGAGTCAAAATCGGAGGGGTTTATGTTAAATG
>NZ_JBPAOH010000520.1:0-240 GCF_050875635.1 Tolypothrix sp. VBCCA 56010 | reverse complement strand
CGCTTCATTTTTCCTAGACAAAAACGGACAACCTTCTCCCAAAGGGAGACGCTGCGCGAAGGCAAATTGATGCGGTTGATCTGTTTGGTTCCAATCGCATGTCGTCAAGAACCGCAAGGCGTGTCGCCGGACAGAAGTTTCTGTCCGGCGAACCGCCGCATCAATTTGCTCGCCCGTTCATCGTTTTTAGTGAGGTATTGAGCTTTATGTTGTCCGTTTTTGTCCGGGTTCATCCCAACC
>NZ_JBPAOH010000519.1:0-241 GCF_050875635.1 Tolypothrix sp. VBCCA 56010 | reverse complement strand
CCTTGTCAGCAGCTTCCTTCTCAGCTTTCTCCTTGGCAGCCTTGTCAGCAGCTTCCTTCTCAGCTTTCTCCTTGGCAGCCTTGTCAGCAGCTTCCTTCTCAGCCTTGTCAGCAGCTTCCTTCTCAGCTTTCTCCTTCTCAGCCTTGTCAGCAGCTTCCTTCTCAGCTTTCTCCTTGGCAGCCTTGTCAGCAGCTTCCTTCTCAGCTTTCTCCTTGGCAGCCTTGTCAGCAGCTTCCTTCTC
>NZ_JBPAOH010000518.1:0-241 GCF_050875635.1 Tolypothrix sp. VBCCA 56010 | reverse complement strand
CTTGGGTAGATTGGGTCGAGAGGCACATATGCGCCACCCGCCTTGAGAATTGCCAGCAGTCCCACCACCATCTCACTAGAGCGTTCCGTGCAAATACCGACCAGTACTTCAGGTTTTACACCCACTGAAACTAGGTGGTGTGCTAGTTGGTTGGCTTTGGCGTTTAACTCGCGGTATGTGAGTTGTTGGTCTTCATACACAACTGCCACAGCATCCGGTGTTTTCTCGACTTGTTGCTCAA
>NZ_JBPAOH010000517.1:0-241 GCF_050875635.1 Tolypothrix sp. VBCCA 56010 | reverse complement strand
TTGCGAAAGTTTGCCTGTAGCCACATCCCAGAGTTTGATGGTGTTGTCATCACTGCCAGAAGCCAAGGTTTTGCCATCGGGGCTAAAAGCGACGCTCCTGACCGAGTTGCTATGCCCAGTCAGGGTTTGCGAAAGTTTGCCTGTAGCCACATCCCAGAGTTTGATGGTGTTGTCATCACTGCCAGAAGCCAAGGTTTTGCCATCGGGGCTAAAAGCGACGCTCCTGACCGAGTTGCTATGC
>NZ_JBPAOH010000516.1:0-243 GCF_050875635.1 Tolypothrix sp. VBCCA 56010 | reverse complement strand
ATCTTCCCCTCCGTTTTTGTTCCTGGAGGGGATTTTATGATGGATACTGACCCCATACACCAGCCCGAAGCACTGGCGGTCGCATAACTAGCAACTTGGGTTATTTACTAAAAAAACAATTTGAGAGCAACCAAGTTCTAATACTCGTCGATGAGTATAAAAGACAGATGAATCTCCTTGTGATACTCGTCGATGAGTATAAAAGACAGATGAATCTCCTTGTGATACTCGTCGATGAGTATA
>NZ_JBPAOH010000515.1:0-243 GCF_050875635.1 Tolypothrix sp. VBCCA 56010 | reverse complement strand
AAAATGTCGATCCGTACTTGTACGTCATGCAAACTCAACCATCTGATCAATACGCGTGAAAAAGTACCTATGAGGTTCAGAATGATTACGTACGATTGCGGATTGCTGACGTATTAGCACGGATCGTTTATTTATGATTGAAAATGTCGATCCGTACTTGTACGTCATGCAAACTCAACCATCTGATCAATACGCGTGAAAAAGTACCTATGAGGTTCAGAATGATTACGTACGATTGCGGAT
>NZ_JBPAOH010000514.1:0-248 GCF_050875635.1 Tolypothrix sp. VBCCA 56010 | reverse complement strand
GCATAAGTACTTTTAAGATATTTAGTATCACCTAGCACCTAAAACTACGCAATGGCTGGTTAGCGATCGCCTTGAGGAGAAAACTTTTTGGTTTACTGAAAGTTACGTTGACTAGCGATTGTTTTTTGCCCACATTACCGCCCCAGCTAGTACAGGGTGGCGGAAATAGACCGACCATTAAATAGCCAGCACCTTACCCTTATAAGTCCATTTGAAAGGTTTAGCCATCGTTCGATTGAAGTAATCAA
>NZ_JBPAOH010000513.1:0-249 GCF_050875635.1 Tolypothrix sp. VBCCA 56010 | reverse complement strand
GCTGACAAACATCGATTTAAACAACAATGAATAGGGCAATGGGCAATGGGCAATGGGCAATGGGAATAAAAAGAAGTTTCCTTTCTTTCCATGCCCGATGCCCGATGCCCCATGCCCCATGCCCCATGCCCGATGCCCCATGCCCAGAATAGGGCAATGGGCAATGGGCAATGGGCAATGGGAATAAAAAGAAGTTTCCTTTCTTTCCATGCCCGATGCCCCATGCCCGATGCCCCATGCCCGATGCCC
>NZ_JBPAOH010000512.1:0-249 GCF_050875635.1 Tolypothrix sp. VBCCA 56010 | reverse complement strand
AGCTAAAGCAGCAGCTAAGATACCGAAAGCAAAATTCTTCAACATTGTTTTAAACCTTAATATTTGTGTGTGAGTGTTGTTGATGAGCCAAAGGGCGTTGTTTAAGTTAAACTTTTACTACCAACGCCTAAGAACTCAATTTCCTAATTAGCGACCGCGAAAAATTTGTCTTTGGTTGTTGCGGGTAACGCTATCTTGAGCATTCACAGAACCGCCAATTGCAGCACCATCTTGGCGTGTACGTTGGAC
>NZ_JBPAOH010000511.1:0-250 GCF_050875635.1 Tolypothrix sp. VBCCA 56010 | reverse complement strand
ACATCGAAAGTCTTAACGGCTTATATCGTCGACACATCCTGGATGCGCATCTCTTTGAAACACTCGATGAGGTACGCCACGTCACAGAAGAATGGATTGAACACTACAACACAGAAAAACCACATGAGTCTCTCGGCGATTTAACGCCAAGGGAGTATTTGTTGAAATATGGACAACTCGATAAGTCTATTTCAAAGGAAGAGTTGACCACATTCCAACAAATCGACAGCAACAACAATGAAATTTTAAC
>NZ_JBPAOH010000510.1:0-250 GCF_050875635.1 Tolypothrix sp. VBCCA 56010 | reverse complement strand
ACATCGAAAGTCTTAACGGCTTATATCGTCGACACATCCTGGATGCGCATCTCTTTGAAACACTCGATGAGGTACGCCACGTCACAGAAGAATGGATTGAACATTACAACACAGAAAAACCACATGAGTCTCTCGGCGATTTAACGTCAAGGGAGTATTTGTTGAAATATGGACAACTCGATAAGTCTATTTCAAAGGAAGAGTTGACCACATTCCAACAAATCGACAGCAACAACAATGAAATTTTAAC
>NZ_JBPAOH010000509.1:0-254 GCF_050875635.1 Tolypothrix sp. VBCCA 56010 | reverse complement strand
GGGATCTGGTAGTGCCTTGCGGTCAACTTTACCATTAGGTGTGAGTGGCAGGGTATCAAGCACCACAAAAGAAGTTGGCACCATGTAATCGGGCAGTTGCTGTTTGAGGAACGAGCGCAACTGTGCGATTTCTGGTGCTGCTGATGTTTGGGGTAGCAGATAGGCAACTAAGCGCTTATCGCCGGCAATTTCTTTGGCAATGACAACAGCTTGTTGCACAGTTGGGTGTTGGCTCAACAGTGCCTCAATTTCGC
>NZ_JBPAOH010000508.1:0-259 GCF_050875635.1 Tolypothrix sp. VBCCA 56010 | reverse complement strand
ATTTAACATAAACCCCTCCGATTTTGACTCTGGAGGGGATTTTATTGCTTTAATGTTATGCCTGCGAACCCTCTAAAGCATAACTAGCAACTTGGGTTAATAGTTCTTCGAGAATGACGTGCAATCGCGTTAACATCTCGCCCGTAAACACTTTGTGGCGATATTTTGTTGTCAACACCAGATGCACTTTTAAGTCACTGACCGACCTACCCTTGGAGACAAAATCATTTTTCACGACTTTTTCAGGAACTCTGCTATA
>NZ_JBPAOH010000507.1:0-260 GCF_050875635.1 Tolypothrix sp. VBCCA 56010 | reverse complement strand
AAGTTGCGGTTGCACTACTCGCAACCGCCAATTTGTGATTGGCGATCGCATGAATCAGCAGGTGCATAGCACTTGGATTCCCATAACCCGCAACTTGGGTTAGGTAATGAAGGTCAAAATCCGTTGTTTGAGATGCTCAAGCGAGGTAAAGTTTCCTCGTTTAAGTAAGCGACGCACCAAAATACTGAACCATAGCTCGATTTGATTGAGCCAAGAGGAGTGTTTTGGTGTGTAAACAAAGCGAATTCGATGGGACGTAT
>NZ_JBPAOH010000506.1:0-260 GCF_050875635.1 Tolypothrix sp. VBCCA 56010 | reverse complement strand
CTGATGGCAAATACCTCATTTCTGGTTCTTTTGACACCACACTCAAAGTCTGGGATTGGCAAACTGGGGTTGAAGTGCGTACTTTAAGTGGTCATACTTCCTGGGTTAATGCGATCGCTTTTTCAGCTGATGGCAAATACCTCATTTCTGGTTCATATGACACCACACTCAAAGTCTGGGATTGGCAAACTGGGGTTGAAGTGCGTACTTTAAGTGGTCATACTTCCTGGGTTAATGCGATCGCTTTTTCAGCTGATGGC
>NZ_JBPAOH010000505.1:0-260 GCF_050875635.1 Tolypothrix sp. VBCCA 56010 | reverse complement strand
TATAGCAGAGTTCCTGAAAAAGTCGTGAAAAATGATTTTGTCTCCAAGGGTAGGTCGGTCAGTGACTTAAAAGTGCATCTGGTGTTGACAACAAAATATCGCCGCAAAGTGTTTACGGGCGAGATGTTAACGCGATTGCACGTCATTCTCGAAGAACTATTAGCCAAGTGGGATTGCAAGCTTGTTGAGTTTAACGGCGAAAAAGACCACGTACACGCGCTATTTCAATATCACCCAGACGTGCAGTTGAGTGTATTGGT
>NZ_JBPAOH010000504.1:0-261 GCF_050875635.1 Tolypothrix sp. VBCCA 56010 | reverse complement strand
TTCAACCTATAAGGAAGACCTTCAAAAACGACAAGGCTCAACAGTTTTGGAACAAAATAACAGATAATGAAGTTGAAGAGTGTATTATTAGTACTGTTGACGATTTTAGTCTTGGTATTGGTTCCTTATTCTCTGGTCATTAGGAATAGCATGTACAAGTTTGCGGAAGAGAATATGATTCTTAAGGACTCTTTGCTTCGAATGGATAATAAGTTGAAGCAGTTTCGAAACGATACAGCACCTTAGTTAGTTGTGACGTAG
>NZ_JBPAOH010000503.1:0-261 GCF_050875635.1 Tolypothrix sp. VBCCA 56010 | reverse complement strand
AGAAGGTTGCGCGGGGCGGTGGGAAAGCGGCGGGTCTTCCATCCAGCTTCCAGGGCGTTGTCTTTGATGATGGAATTGAAATAGTTGTTGCCAAAGAAATCAAGAAGCGTGTTGAAGGCGGGGTTATCCGTCGATGAGAAATGTTGCCGCTTCCGGCGTTCTTTGTCCTTTAGAACGGCTTTTTTGTAAGCTTCCCTGAAATCTTTCTTTAATTTGAGAAAATTAGTCTCTTTTCTTCTGCTTTTACGTTTTGGCTTTGTC
>NZ_JBPAOH010000502.1:0-267 GCF_050875635.1 Tolypothrix sp. VBCCA 56010 | reverse complement strand
CTCACATCTTGCACCTGTACGAGTAAACCGCGAATAAGCAAAACTACAGCACAAAAATGTAACACTAGATAAATAACCAGTTTATGTAAGTTTTTGTTTTCAATCTTACTAAAACAAAATCATAAAATCAGTAATTTTATTTAGTTATCGCATCAAAGCCAATTTTAATAATAATGATAATCATTAGTGGGGGAGGGGATAGAGACAGGGAGCAACGCTCCCTGTCTCTATCCCCTTTAATCTTGAAATAATC
This sequence comes from Tolypothrix sp. VBCCA 56010, assembly GCF_050875635.1. NCBI lineage: Bacteria > Bacillati > Cyanobacteriota > Cyanophyceae > Nostocales > Tolypothrichaceae > Tolypothrix > Tolypothrix sp. VBCCA 56010. The sequence continues at coordinate 14 of NZ_JBPAOH010000502.1, read as the reverse complement.
AATCTTAAAGAGGG
>NZ_JBPAOH010000501.1:0-272 GCF_050875635.1 Tolypothrix sp. VBCCA 56010 | reverse complement strand
AGAAGATGCCCGTGTAGAAGTGCTACTGACACAACAACACTTAGCAGACCTTGTACCCGACGTGCATGGGCATATTGTCTACTTGGACTCATATTCCCCCAACCAGTACAACTCGTCCAACCCCAACAGCAACGTCAGCGGCGAGAACTTGGCTTATGCCATTTACACAAGTGGTTCCACCGGACGACCCAAAGGAGTGCAAATTCGCCACAGCGCCGTGGTGAATTTCTTAAGCTCAATGTCCCACAAACCGGGAATTGTGTCCGAAGATG
>NZ_JBPAOH010000500.1:0-272 GCF_050875635.1 Tolypothrix sp. VBCCA 56010 | reverse complement strand
AGAAGATGCCCGTGTAGAAGTGCTACTGACACAACAACACTTAGCAGACCTTGTACCCGACGTGCATGGGCATATTGTCTACTTGGACTCATATTCCCCCAACGAACACAACTCATCCAACCCCAACAGCAACGTCAGCGGCGAGAACTTGGCTTATGCCATCTACACTAGTGGTTCCACCGGACGACCCAAAGGAGTGCAAATTCGCCACAGCGCCGTGGTGAATTTCTTAAGCTCAATGTCCCACAAACCGGGAATTGTGTCCGAAGATG
>NZ_JBPAOH010000499.1:0-275 GCF_050875635.1 Tolypothrix sp. VBCCA 56010 | reverse complement strand
ATCGTACGTGAATCCTCCCTCCAGGTACGACTGGTTGCTGGTCGCCAGCCAATCAGTCGTCGTCTTTTGTGCAAAATTCGCCGACAGGATCCGGTTCATCGCATCGTACGAATACACGTAGCCGTTTTCTTTCATCGATCCCAACCCGAGGTTATTGCTCCACCGCATGGCAGAGATGTTGCCGTTGTAAAGGGCGGTGTTGCCCATGCCGCTTTCCGTTGTATTGTAGATCAGGTCCATCCCGAACAGGTCGCGTGCCTGCGTCCCATTGTCGA
>NZ_JBPAOH010000498.1:0-276 GCF_050875635.1 Tolypothrix sp. VBCCA 56010 | reverse complement strand
ACTCAATGTTGCCATTAATTAAATAGCGGACTAAATCTCCAGTTTTGTATAATCTATGACCAGCATTTCCAAACGGGTTGGGAATGAACTTATCGGCAGTTAACTCTGGTCGGTTGAGGTAGCCTCGCGCCAAGCCATCGCCACCGATGTGCAATTCACCCGGTACGCCTACAGGTACTGGTTGCAGATTGGCATCGAGGATGTAGAATTGGGTGTTGGCGATCGCTCCTCCGATGGACACCGATCCAGAACCTGCCTGTACTTGAGACACCGCTG
>NZ_JBPAOH010000497.1:0-282 GCF_050875635.1 Tolypothrix sp. VBCCA 56010 | reverse complement strand
AACGCGGCGGGTCAGCGCACGGGCCTTACGGAAGGATCGCTCGGGACCACCACCACCAGCTACGACGCCTTCGGACGCGTGGCCAGCATCCTGAACCGGCACGGCGAAACGACCACGTTTGCCTACGATGGTCTGGGACGGGTAAGCCGCAAGACCTTCTCTTCTGGGCAGTACGAAGAGTTCGGTTACGATAGCCGCTCGCGGGTGACCAGCGTTACGCTGCGTAACTCCTCGAACACGGTGTTGCGCGCCACCACGTACTCGTACGATGCCGCTAACCAG
>NZ_JBPAOH010000496.1:0-282 GCF_050875635.1 Tolypothrix sp. VBCCA 56010 | reverse complement strand
GCTATTTTCTCAACTGTGTTGTCCAGTTTTACATTCGACAACGAAACGGGGAATGGGTTTCTCGTATTGCAGAAATTTATAATGACAACTGGATAAAACCACTGGGTTATTCTCCTGATAATCCTTCCCCTGGTTAGTTCTCATACTTAAGAGGTTAAGAGTGATAACTATAAGTAAGTCTTATTGTAAAAAAATTGAGCCGCGCCTTTTTTGACCAATAAGAAATTCTGATGAATCCGTTGACCTGACACCTAAAAAGCCAAGCTTCCTTTCATAAACAAG
>NZ_JBPAOH010000495.1:0-283 GCF_050875635.1 Tolypothrix sp. VBCCA 56010 | reverse complement strand
TGGTAGCCAACGAATACAATGAGCTCGGTCAGCTCATCGACAAGAAACTTCATTCCGCCGACAACGGGGCGACGGGCAAGCAGAGCATCGACTACCGGTATAATATCCGCGGCTGGCTTACTTCGATGAACGGAGCGGAGTTGCGGCCAAATTCAGATTCAAATCCCAATCTAAAAAATATCGACAATGGGACGCAGGCACGCGACCTGTTCGGGATGGACCTGATCTACAATACAACGGAAAGCGGCATGGGCAACACCGCCCTTTACAACGGCAACATCTC
>NZ_JBPAOH010000494.1:0-287 GCF_050875635.1 Tolypothrix sp. VBCCA 56010 | reverse complement strand
GTTACTGCCTTTTTGCTTACGAGCAAGGCTTTGTTGTTTCTTTCTGAGGTTACGGGCATATCGTTTGGTATGACGTGGGTTATCGAACTTGCTCCCATCGCTAGTAATGCAAAAATGAGTTAGTCCTAAATCAATTCCTACTGCTTTCCCCTCAATGGAAGGGGTAGGATATGGTTGTCTATTATCAACTAAAATTGAGGCATAATATTTGCCATCCGCAACCTGGGAAACCGTAACAGTTTTAATCTGCCCGTCAATTGGACGGTCTTGTTCGCAATAAATAGATC
>NZ_JBPAOH010000493.1:0-289 GCF_050875635.1 Tolypothrix sp. VBCCA 56010 | reverse complement strand
AAAAGTACTTATGCTTCTCCAAGTTTGTTAAAAAGATGAAATGATGAAAGTAGTGTGTACTATCTTGAAGATAATTGACTCTTTCATTAGGACAATTGGCTCTCACAGACTCAGAAACCCTGAATGAGGTTATTGAGTGTTTGGCGGAAAATTTCTCAATTGAAACTCAAGGAGCATGTGACCAACAAACTCTGTTTGAAATTTTGGTAAAAGCAGCGAGCAGTGGAGACAGTATTGAGAACACAGCTAAAATATTAAAGAATATTCCAACAGCCAATGATATTAGATA
>NZ_JBPAOH010000492.1:0-297 GCF_050875635.1 Tolypothrix sp. VBCCA 56010 | reverse complement strand
ATCCCCAACAGAAGCTATCAGATTTAGCGCTACTGACTGCCACCGAACAACATCAGATACTGGTGGAATTCAACAAAACCCAAGCCGACTACCCCAAACATTTGTGCCTGCATTCGTTGTTTGAACAACAAGTTGACTTAACGCCGGATGCGGTGGCAGTGGTGTTTGATTCGGAGCAACTTACCTACCATGAGTTAAACGCCAAAGCCAACCAACTGGCACACCACCTACTATCGTTAGGTGTCGGACCTGAGGTATTGGTAGGCATTTACACGGAACGCTCAATGGAGATGGTGG
>NZ_JBPAOH010000491.1:0-302 GCF_050875635.1 Tolypothrix sp. VBCCA 56010 | reverse complement strand
AAATGGTACTCTGGCTGCGGCAGTTAAAAATGTGGTTTCTGAGTCTGTCAAACCATTAACCGAACAAGTGGAAAAACTGACCAGGGAAATTCGAGATCAACACGTAACACAACAAGTACTTTCTGTGACAACTGCAAAAGGCATTAACTATGAAGAATTAGTCGTTGTCGAACTGCGAAATTGGTCAAAGTTGAGTGGAGTAGAGGTGGAGCATATTGGTCGTGATGGAGACACTGGCGATATTCTCCTAAAGTTCACCAGTAAATCGTTAGCTGTAATTGAACTGTCAATAGTGATTGAAG
>NZ_JBPAOH010000490.1:0-304 GCF_050875635.1 Tolypothrix sp. VBCCA 56010 | reverse complement strand
TCGTTGGTCCAGCTGTAACCCGTCGCCGTTCCGCTGAACGTCACCGCCGCCGTCGATGAACCGTTGCACAGTTCCTGGCTGGCGATCGCATTCACCGAAGGGGTCGGCTGTACGGTAATCGTGAATATCTGGACAGGACCCGTGCACGTCACCGCGCCGAAGGTGTACCTCGGTGTCACCGTGATCGTCGCTGTCACCGGCGTGCTGCCTGCGTTGCTGGCCGTAAACGAAGCGATGTTGCCCGTGCCCGATGCACCCAAACCGATCGAAGGCGTATCGTTCACCCAGTCGTAGCTGGTGCCCG
>NZ_JBPAOH010000489.1:0-304 GCF_050875635.1 Tolypothrix sp. VBCCA 56010 | reverse complement strand
GCGAAATTGAGGCACTGTTGAGCCAACACCCAACTGTGCAACAAGCTGTTGTCATTGCCAAAGAAATTGCCGGCGATAAGCGCTTAGTTGCCTATCTGCTACCTCAAACATCAGCAGCACCAGAAATCGCACAGTTGCGCTCGTTCCTCAAACAGCAACTGCCCGATTACATGGTGCCAACTTCTTTTGTGGTGCTTGATGCCCTGCCACTCACACCTAATGGTAAAGTTGACCGCAAGGCACTACCAGATCCCTCAGTCCAACTTGAATCACACAACTTTGTTGCTCCCAGAACACCCATTGA
>NZ_JBPAOH010000488.1:0-306 GCF_050875635.1 Tolypothrix sp. VBCCA 56010 | reverse complement strand
TCGACCCACTTATTCCACCGTAGAGAAACTCCACCGAAATAGGTTATGAGAGGCTTGTTTGACTCGCGTTCCACTGTTATTTGTAATACCTTATAAGTACCATCTTTTGTATCAATGGTTGCGCGATATCGCTTGTAAATTTTCTGGCAAGTAGTTTTAAACTTCTTAGCCAAAGTTTTTACCAACGAAAGCTCCATAACTCGTTTCAGTAAAGATAACGTGTGGAGGTTGTAAGCCATACGGTAGTACTGGACTACTCCTCGGTACTCCGCTTGATACTGACTAACTATGCTGTAGGCATCGTCA
>NZ_JBPAOH010000487.1:0-307 GCF_050875635.1 Tolypothrix sp. VBCCA 56010 | reverse complement strand
TCGACCCACTTATTCCACCGTAGAGAAACTCCACCGAAATAGGTTATGAGAGGCTTGTTTGACTCGCGTTCCACTGTTATTTGTAATACCTTATAAGTACCATATTTTGTATCAATGGTTGCGCGATATCGCTTGTAAATTTTCTGGCAAGTAGTTTTAAACTTCTTAGCCAAAGTTTTTACCAACGAAAGCTCCATAACTCGTTTTCAGTAAAGATAACGTGTGGAGGTTGTAAGCCATACGGTAGTACTGGACTACTCCTCGGTACTCCGCTTGATACTGACTAACTATGCTGTAGGCATCGTCA
>NZ_JBPAOH010000486.1:0-315 GCF_050875635.1 Tolypothrix sp. VBCCA 56010 | reverse complement strand
GCATAAGTACTTTTAAGATATTTAGTATCACCTAGCACCTAAAACTACGCAATGGCTGGTTAGCGATCGCCTTGAGGAGAAAACTTTTTGGTTTACTGACTTTAAATAGTTTTTCGGAGCCGGAAGAAGAAAAAGAGGTTGGCAACGAAGCAGAATCAGAGCAGTTTGAACATCGCTCGACTAAAGGCACAGACAAATCAGAAAATCCTCATCTCACATCTTGCACCTGGAAATATGAATGTGAAAACCACAACTAAGTGCAAGGGTAGATAGGCGTTCAATATCAAGTAAAAGAAGAGACATGACTATTTGAGG
>NZ_JBPAOH010000485.1:0-317 GCF_050875635.1 Tolypothrix sp. VBCCA 56010 | reverse complement strand
TCACACACAAATATTAAGGTTTAAAACAATGTTGAAGAATTTTGCTTTCGGTATCTTAGCTGCTGCTTTAGCTGTCGCTCCTGGTGCTGCCTTTGCCGGTCAATCTCAAAGCAACGTGCAAGTTACCACACAAGAGGGTGCTGCAATCGATGGTAGCACCAACGCTCAAAGCTCCACAAGCAGCAACCGTCAACAACAAATTCAAAACGCACAAAAAAAAGCTGGCGGATACTACAGCCCATACTACCGCAAAGGTAACACAAACCAATCTCAAGGCTCTGTCCAACGTACACGCCAAGATGGTGCTGCAATTGGCG
>NZ_JBPAOH010000484.1:0-318 GCF_050875635.1 Tolypothrix sp. VBCCA 56010 | reverse complement strand
GAGGGAAGTTGTGAGCGTTGCGCTCGTGCATTACTTCCATACCCAGGTTAGCGCGGTTGATTACGTCAGCCCATGTGTTGATTACGCGACCGCTAGAATCAATTACTGATTGGTTGAAGTTGAAACCGTTCAGGTTGAACGCCATCGTGCTTACACCCAAAGAGGTGAACCAGATACCAACTACAGGCCATGCTGCCAAGAAGAAGTGCAAAGAGCGGCTGTTGTTGAATGAAGCGTATTGGAAAATCAAGCGACCGAAGTAACCGTGTGCTGCAACAATGTTGTAGGTTTCTTCTTCTTGACCGAATTTGTAACCGT
>NZ_JBPAOH010000483.1:0-319 GCF_050875635.1 Tolypothrix sp. VBCCA 56010 | reverse complement strand
GTTTCCTGATGCAGCGGGCAACGGTGGCACGATTAGTCTAAATGCACCAACAGTAAGAATATCAGATAGTGCCGCAATCATAGCCGACTCACAGGGCAGAGGTAACGGTAGCAAAATTGCCATTAATGCTGCCAAAGTGACGGTATCTGATAGTGCGACCATGACAGCAAACACTTTTGGACAGGGAAATGCAGGCAGTATCGCAATTACCGCTAATGATGACATCTCAATAAATGGCAACAACACAATTTTAGGTAGTAGCCAATCATTAAAGGATGCTACAGGTAACGGTGGCACGATTAACTTGAATGCACCAAAA
>NZ_JBPAOH010000482.1:0-321 GCF_050875635.1 Tolypothrix sp. VBCCA 56010 | reverse complement strand
AATAACCATAAACAAAAAAACTGGTGTTGAATGTATCACTATTTCGACATCGTGACAAATTCAATACCAGTTTTTTTGTTTATAAAAAAAAGCAATGGGGCAACCAGACTTGCAATCAAACTTGCCCCACCGTTATTCTTGTACCTATTAATTTAGGCTGGATGCCCCATTGCTGTCAAGTCCCAAAAGGAAAGAAAAATGACAGCAAACGGCATTACGACAAAGCCAAAACGTAAAAGCAGAAGAAAAGAGACTAATTTTCTCAAATTAAAGAAAGATTTCAGGGAAGCTTACAAAAAAGCCGTTCTAAAGGACAAAGAA
>NZ_JBPAOH010000481.1:0-321 GCF_050875635.1 Tolypothrix sp. VBCCA 56010 | reverse complement strand
TCCTAGTCTTGCTGGTTCAATATTTGCTGAATAAAAAGTATCATCTACTACAAAATTTTTTAGCGATCGCCCTGAGGAGAAAACTTTTTGGTTTACTGACTTTTTCTATTCCCCCTGCTATAATGCTCCCTTGCACTCCCTTGTGATTGATTATTTTTTTATTTGGAAGTCCCTAAATTTTTGTAAGGTAGGTAAGTAAAAAGGATATTGACGCAGGAGTATTAAGGCAAGGTGAGTACAGCAAATGCCCCAGTTTTAACTGATAGTAAAACATTGGACGAAGTGGTTGACTGCTTAACAGAACATATTCCAATTAAGACT
>NZ_JBPAOH010000480.1:0-322 GCF_050875635.1 Tolypothrix sp. VBCCA 56010 | reverse complement strand
AGAAAATCAGAACAAATGTATTCCAAAATACAGTTAATTAGACAGCATTCTGATTTTAAATCTGTTTTTCAAGGCGATCGCAAAAGTTTTCGGTCTACTGAAAGTGGGATGCTCCCCTTAAGCCTCATATAGGTGGGTAAGATAGGGGTTTAAAGATTGAAGTGGCTAATTACCTGTGAAAGAAATTTGGGGGATTTTTGAAGAATTGGGACATTACAAATTCAGTAAACCAAAAAGTTTTCTCCTCAGGGCGATCGCTAAAAAATTTTGTAGTAGATGATACTTTTTATTCAGCAAATATTGAACCAGCAAGACTAGGATT
>NZ_JBPAOH010000479.1:0-322 GCF_050875635.1 Tolypothrix sp. VBCCA 56010 | reverse complement strand
TTCTTTGTCCTTTAGAACGGCTTTTTTGTAAGCTTCCCTGAAATCTTTCTTTAATTTGAGAAAATTAGTCTCTTTTCTTCTGCTTTTACGTTTTGGCTTTGTCACAATGCCGTTTGCTGTCATTTTTCTTTCCTTTTGGGACTTGACAGCAATGGGGCATCCAGCCTAAATTAATAGGTACAAGAATAACGGTGGGGCAAGTGTGATTGCAAGTCTGGCTTGCCCCATTGCTTTTTTTTATAAACAAAAAAACTGGTATTGAATTTGTCACGATGTCGAAATAGTGATACATTCAACACCAGTTTTTTTGTTTATGGTTATT
>NZ_JBPAOH010000478.1:0-323 GCF_050875635.1 Tolypothrix sp. VBCCA 56010 | reverse complement strand
AATATAGAGTAGAATGAGGAAATAATTAGGGTGCGTGGTCCAAAACCAACTCCAATTCAATTGAGCGATCGCCAACACAAAGTACTTGAAAAAATAGTACGTCGTCAAACCAGTTCCCAACGAGAACTAAGACGGGCGAAGCTAGTCCTGAGAATGGATCAAGGCAATAATAATCAACAGATTGCTCGTGAGGCGCGGGGTACATCGAGAAACAGTACAACAATGGCGTAGTCGTTGGTTAGGCGAGTTGCCGCGACTGACAGCCGCAGAAGTTAGTGGAGTGAGTGACTTTGAACTGCTATTAATGATAGAGGAAGTACTTT
>NZ_JBPAOH010000477.1:0-323 GCF_050875635.1 Tolypothrix sp. VBCCA 56010 | reverse complement strand
CCCGCAATCTCTTTGGCGATGACGACTGAAAGTTGCACGCTTGGGTGTTGGCGAAGTTGTGCCTCAATTTCTCCGAGTTCCATACGGAAGCCACGGATTTTGACTTGGTGGTCAATGCGTCCGAGATATTCGATGTTGCCATCAATGAGGTAGCGGACTAAATCTCCAGTTTTGTACAACCTTGAACCCGAATCGCCAAACAAGTTAGGAATAAACTTCTCGGCTGTTAACTCTGGGCGGTTGAGGTAGCCTCTAGCCAATCCATCCCCACCAATGTGCAATTCGCCCGGTACGCCTACGGGTACAGGTTGCAGATTGGCATC
>NZ_JBPAOH010000476.1:0-324 GCF_050875635.1 Tolypothrix sp. VBCCA 56010 | reverse complement strand
ATCCCGGTCAAGTCCTGCTGCCGCTTCCGCCATCACTTGTTTAATCGTGGGGGCTTACCGCGCGATCGCTAACTCATCAAACTGCCGCGCAAACCGCCGAAAAGAAGATTAGTGGCAGAAATTCAAGGTCTGTCGATAAACATCGCTTTTGCTGAACCTGATTGAGGGGTTGCAGACCCCTCAAACTCCCCCTGAGATATTTGAAAACAAGAATTGAATCATTTTGCTTGTTTATGAAAGGAAGCTTGGCTTTTTAGGTGTCAGGTCAACGGATTCATCAGAATTTCTTATTGGTCAAAAAAGGCGCGGCTCAATTTTTTTACA
>NZ_JBPAOH010000475.1:0-326 GCF_050875635.1 Tolypothrix sp. VBCCA 56010 | reverse complement strand
GGGAGACCCGTCCACCGCAGTGGCTCCGCTTTCCGTCACGATGGGGGACTGGCGAACCCGTTCGCGCAGCGTCTCCCTTTGGGAGAAGGGCGGTTCGTTAAATGGGTATTCTTCGAGCGAGAAGGGAGTAGTTATATTTTTATGTTGCTCGGTAAGTGCTTTCAATGCTTGACCGCGTTCGCCTTGCTCGTTATTTACCTGCTTGGCTAATGACTCAATCTCTGTTTTATAGCAGTTCCCATTCAGATGCGGTACAACATTATATCGTCGCGTGTAGGGGCACGGCAGTGCCGTGCCCCTACGGGTGTACCTCACGTAACCGAGAA
>NZ_JBPAOH010000474.1:0-327 GCF_050875635.1 Tolypothrix sp. VBCCA 56010 | reverse complement strand
GATGGACGGGGTTATGGGCGCAGTAGTATGCCTTCAGGGGGAAGGAGAAGACCGGGAGCTGATCGGATACTACACTGGTGAGCGCCATGATGAGGAAGCCTTGAGGACGTTCCTGTCGACTCATCTACCAGGGTACATGATACCATCCGGATTTGTGTGGATAGAAAAGATCCCGTTGACATCCCATGGAAAGACCGACTACCGTTCGTTGCCAGCGTACCGTCGGAGTGGCGGCGGTGTTTCGCAGGGGGAGGAGCTGACGGAGCTGGAGTCCAGCCTGATCGGCATTTGGGAGGAAGTGCTGGGAGTGAAAGGCATCGGCCGCAC
>NZ_JBPAOH010000473.1:0-332 GCF_050875635.1 Tolypothrix sp. VBCCA 56010 | reverse complement strand
ATAACACCGCTGAAAGCTTACTTGTTGCGTTAATTCTAAAAGCAGCAAGTTATCTTAATGAAACCAACCAAAGCACCAATAACGATATTCAAGTTACCATTAGCCAAGGCTTTGGCAGTTTAGTAACCCGCAACAACCAAAGCTACCGCCAATACCAGCACATAATCGAGATGCAAAAACTTGACACCGCTACCGCCGTTAATCGAGCTGATTTTTAATGCGCTTAACTTTTGCTCAAATTTTTGGAGAGGGAGCGTATCAAACACCGCAGATGCTTGTGATTCCCAAAGCTGGTTTGGGTTACAGTGGCAACTCTCCCCAAGCATTGCTAG
>NZ_JBPAOH010000472.1:0-335 GCF_050875635.1 Tolypothrix sp. VBCCA 56010 | reverse complement strand
GATGGCCTGGCCGGACCCGGCATCTCGGTACCCGCTCAGCCTCATTTCACCGAACGTCCGACCCCCGTTTTCCGGGGTAGCAACCCCGGTCGGGACGTGAACCGCAGCCGCTGGCTACGCAGCATTCATCGAAACCACCCCAACCTCACGGCGAGCGGGGAAGAATCGGCGGAGGACAAAGCCCTCGAAGCCGCCGTCCTCGTGGCCAGTACCCTTCCCGGTGTCGGGCTTCTTTCGCCCGCTTTGGTCCTGCAAAGCGGAGGTACCCAAACCGGGGGTGGCGGACAGGGCCCCGGCGAGGGCTCGGCCGGAAGCGGCGGTAGCGGTAGCGGTGG
>NZ_JBPAOH010000471.1:0-336 GCF_050875635.1 Tolypothrix sp. VBCCA 56010 | reverse complement strand
ATTGCAGACATTCAAAATATATTTTCAGCTATTAACGCAACTTTTAAAGTTTACTAGTTTATGTCTTATTGCAACGAGAAAAAACAAGCTATAGTTACGTACTTTTTTGCAGGAGGTGAAGTTAAGCGTTTTGAAACAGATAAAGTTCCCATTGATGTGACGACTGGCTATGCAGACAATGCGTCAGGTATAGGTTTACATGAGTTAAAAAGAAATCCTTTTAACTTCCTGGGTCGTTACAGTTTTACCATTGAAGCTCCCTCAGGAGTACCGAGAAACTTAAATCCTAAACCAGACATTTATTTATTGGCGGGGTTGTGGGATGACTACGGAACA
>NZ_JBPAOH010000470.1:0-339 GCF_050875635.1 Tolypothrix sp. VBCCA 56010 | reverse complement strand
CCCTTGGCGTTGCCGCAGGCTAGCCTCTCGCACAGAAGCGTGCCGTTAGGCAAGCAACATTATTTTTTTGTTTGTGGTATACTCTTATCACTAATAAACAATTATGATAATGTACAAAGCTTATAAGTTCAGATTGTATCCAACTTCAAAGCAGCAAATAGCTTTAGCCAAAAGCTTTGGCTGTTGTCGCTGGTTTTGGAATTATGCTTTGAACTTATGCCAAGAAACTTATAAAGTTTCTGGGAAAGGCTTATCAAGAAGTGCTATTCAGGGTTTATTGCCAAATCTCAAAAAAGAATATCCTTGGTTAACTGATGCTTATTCTCAATGTTTGCAATA
>NZ_JBPAOH010000469.1:0-340 GCF_050875635.1 Tolypothrix sp. VBCCA 56010 | reverse complement strand
AGTTTCCCTTCACACGGCTCCTCAATGATTTGGTGCTTGTCACGCATACCTCATTACCCATTTGTCATGGACTTTTTCCAGTCTTTTGACGGGCTTAGGCTCGACACTTTTGCAGTCGGATTTGTCGCCAGGACTGCCATCATTGGCTGTCTTTGTGTCGTGGCAATGTCTGTGTAAAAGTTGAAGATTTTTATACTCATCCTTTCCACCTTGCGATTTTGGGATGATATGGTCAACTTCCATCACATCGTTTTCGCGGAAGAACATTTCGCAGTGGGTACACTTCCCTTTTTGCTTTTTCAGGAGTTTTGAAATCCTGCTTGGCATTTCTGGGTTATTA
>NZ_JBPAOH010000468.1:0-346 GCF_050875635.1 Tolypothrix sp. VBCCA 56010 | reverse complement strand
CTAGCTGTACTTTTCGTAGAGTACCCGTTAATGGGAGTACTTAACATCTGGAGAGCGGAGCGACTTTAGCTTCCAAGCGTCTCAAATACTACATTATCCCCCTACTGTAACCATTTAGAAACGGCACTAACGGGGGGATATTATTATTTTCAACTACTAACGACATAAATTACTTTTAAACAGAGTCGCGCAGCAGCTTAATAAATTGGTCTAGAGTTGATTTAACCATCTTATACCTTGGCGCTTGTTTCCCCAACTTCAGGCTAGACAAGATAGAGTCGCGTAAAGCCTCAAGGTCTTTAACCTCCGACAGCTTTTGAACCAAATTTAAGAGTCTCGCATTCTC
>NZ_JBPAOH010000467.1:0-354 GCF_050875635.1 Tolypothrix sp. VBCCA 56010 | reverse complement strand
TACAGCGGATTGCAGGTAGGTGTAGTACAATAAAACCAGTGGTTCAATGTTTAAGATGAAACCTTACTCCGTCGATTTTCGGCAAAAAATAATCAAAGCTTACTCGCTATGGAAATACCTCTATCAGACAAGTTGCCTCTCGATTTGATGTAAGCAAAGCCTTTGTACAAAAGCTGCTCAAACAAAAGAAAATTAAAGGTCATGTGGAACCCGGTAAGCAGGGTGGAAGTATTAAGAGTAAGTTAGACACGTATAAAACTCAACTCGCACAAATGGTAGAAAACTATCCAGATGCAGCCTTGTCAGAATACTGTGAGTACTGGGGGCAAACTCAGAATCAATGGGTAAGTACTA
>NZ_JBPAOH010000466.1:0-357 GCF_050875635.1 Tolypothrix sp. VBCCA 56010 | reverse complement strand
GCGATCGCCGCTTTGAACTCTGCCAGTACTTCTAGGTATTGGCTTTGAGCCTCTAAAAATCGCTCTAAAACGGGTTCAATTTTGGTTCTTGCTATTACATATTTGCGAAGCGCTAAGTCATACTCCTTATCCTGGCGGATTGGTTCAACTTTTAGCGCCTCTAGTTGTTTAGTCAGAATGGGGATAGCTTGAAGCAAATACTCGCTTTCGGTCGTCGCATTGCCAGGATAATAATCACGATCAGATGGGGGCTTACTCAACCATGCTTGAGCGCGTAGCAGGTGTGTCCGTCGTTGGTTGATGTCAGCCTCAAAAGCCGCGACCTTACCATTTTTAACGTCTTCTGGGGATGGTTGC
>NZ_JBPAOH010000465.1:0-358 GCF_050875635.1 Tolypothrix sp. VBCCA 56010 | reverse complement strand
TCAACTAAAATTGAGGCATAATATTTGCCATCCGCAACCTGGGAAACCGTAACAGTTTTAATCTGCCCGTCAATTGGACGGTCTTGTTCGCAATAAATAGATCCGACCTTGCCTGGTAGCTTGAGATAATCTCCATCTAGTTTGACGTTAGATGGATAACTGCTAGACTGCCTACCATGCTTAGATTTGAATCTGGGAAAACCTGTCCGTTTCTCAAAGAAGTTTTTATATGCCGTCGATAAATTCAGAGCCACATATTGCAAACATTGAGAATAAGCATCAGTTAACCAAGGATATTCTTTTTTGAGATTTGGCAATAAACCCTGAATAGCACTTCTTGATAAGCCTTTCCCAGAAA
>NZ_JBPAOH010000464.1:0-359 GCF_050875635.1 Tolypothrix sp. VBCCA 56010 | reverse complement strand
GTTGCGGTTGCACTACTCGCAACCGCCAATTTGTGATTGGCGATCGCATGAATCAGCAGGTGCATAGCACTTGGATTCCCATAACCCGCAACTTGGGTTAGTAGAAGTATTGTGCCGTTGTGCGTGGTCAGAGTTTCGTTTTGCAGCTTAGGGCATGGTAGTCAACTCCAAAGAAGGCATGTTAAGGCTTGAGGTTACACCCTCGAAAGCCCATTTTTCCCAGACGGAAGTTAAGCAAGACTTATGAATCGACCGGAAACTCACATCTTGCACCTGGAAATATGAATGTGAAAACCACAACTAAGTGCAAGGGTAGATAGGCGTTCAATATCAAGTAAAAGAAGAGACATGACTATTTG
>NZ_JBPAOH010000463.1:0-359 GCF_050875635.1 Tolypothrix sp. VBCCA 56010 | reverse complement strand
AAAGTGCGATCCGTTGGCTAGAAACTAAAGCCCACAAGGACTTGGAGGATTAGCCGCAAGGTACAGAACCTTGACAACTGAATGACCATGTAGGTGAGAGTCATCAAAACCTCAAATCCTACCCCGCAGGTGCAGCGGTGAAAGCGTCACCCCCAGGTTTGCGACTAGTCATCAACGCCTGAAGCGGGGTGAAAAGGTGTTATTGCTGACAGCCTAAGTCGGCAAGCATCGAGCAAAGTACCCATGAGTAAAGCCTCGGCTTGAAGATGTGTTTGAATCGTCGTTACTAGGAACCAGCGAAATAAGGCTGAATGCGCTGGAGCCAAAAGGCAAAGGATATGGAGTTGGCAAGTTTTTAT
>NZ_JBPAOH010000462.1:0-361 GCF_050875635.1 Tolypothrix sp. VBCCA 56010 | reverse complement strand
CTGTTTTCTTTCCAGCGTTTAGCTGTGATACTTGACGAATTGCCAAAAATCTAGCTGCTTTGGATTTCAGGATAAGCTTTTGAAGTGACAAAGCTTTACGCTTGTTTCCTTCTCGAATAGCTTTGAACACCCTACATTGAAGGCGAAATAAATCGCGTCGGAATTTCTTCCAATTTAGATTCTTCCAAGATTCACTAGCCTCGTGACTGTGCCTAATCATACTCTTCTTTGTTAGATGTTTTCTGAATACCTTGCAGTAAATGGAGCCGCATCCTACCCGAATCAAAGGAATTCATCGTCTCGTCTGGCTTACCTGGGATTCGACCGTCCCAAGACCCTTGATTCGTTTTTATTCGTTCCC
>NZ_JBPAOH010000461.1:0-363 GCF_050875635.1 Tolypothrix sp. VBCCA 56010 | reverse complement strand
CTGTTTTCTTTCCAGCGTTTAGCTGTGATACTTGACGAATTGCCAAAAATCTAGCTGCTTTGGATTTCAGGATAAGCTTTTGAAGTGACAAAGCTTTACGCTTATTTCCTTCTCGAATAGCTTTGAACACTCGACATTGCAGGCGAAATAAATCGCGTCGGAATTTCTTCCAATTTAGATTCTTCCAAGATTCACTAGCCTCGTGACTGTGCCTAATCATGCTCTAACTCCGCTCTTGTGTTTTCTGAATACCTTGCAGCAAATGGAGCCGCATCCTACCCGAATCAAAGGAATTCATCGTCTCGTCTGGCTTACCTGGGATTCGACCGTCCCAAGACCCTTGATTCGTTTTTATTCGTTCCC
>NZ_JBPAOH010000460.1:0-369 GCF_050875635.1 Tolypothrix sp. VBCCA 56010 | reverse complement strand
CAAAGAACCAGCTTGATTGACCCAAGGGGTACATCAAAAATACGCTAACGAACACAGCGATTGGCGCAGAAAATGCGAGCGCGTTGTAAGGACGAATCCCCACTAAACGAGCGATTTCAAATTGACGCAACATGAAGCCGATTAAACCAAAGGCTCCGTGTAATGCTACAAATGTCCACAATCCACCCAATTGACACCAACGGGTGAAGTCGCCTTGTGCTTCTGGTCCCCACAGTAACAACAATGAGTGTCCCAAGCTATTTGCTGGGGTCGATACTGCCACTGTCAAGAAGTTACAGCCTTCCAGGTATGATGAGGCTAATCCGTGGGTGTACCAACTGGTGACGAATGTTGTACCGGTGAGCCAAC
>NZ_JBPAOH010000459.1:0-373 GCF_050875635.1 Tolypothrix sp. VBCCA 56010 | reverse complement strand
TTTTACGCTGCGGGTAATTTGACAGTTTATTACAGTCCACGTCAGCGCAAATCAGAAGAGTTCAGGGGACCAGATTTTTTTGTCGTACTGGACACTGAACGCAAAGTTCGTAAAAGTTGGGTTGTTTGGGAAGAAGACGGCAAATATCCAAATCTGATTGTAGAACTTCTCTCAGATTCTACAGCGTCTACTGACAAAGGCTTGAAAAAACAGATTTATCAAGATATCTTTCGCACTCCAGAATATTTCTGGTTTGACCCGAATAATTTAGAATTTGCTGGGTTTATTTTACTTGGTGGTATTTATCGACCGATAGAACCTAATTCAATCGGATGGTTGTGGAGTCAACAGCTAAACTTGTATTTGGGTGTTC
>NZ_JBPAOH010000458.1:0-388 GCF_050875635.1 Tolypothrix sp. VBCCA 56010 | reverse complement strand
GTTACTGCCTTTTTGCTTACGAGCAAGGCTTTGTTGTTTCTTTCTGAGGTTACGGGCATATCGTTTGGTATGACGTGGGTTATCGAACTTGCTCCCATCGCTAAGTTAAACCACATCTAGTTTGCATAATTTGAAATTGTACATTTCTTGTGGGGTGGGCGTCTCGCCCGCCCAATACATGCAAGTTAAATGTGGAACAGCTTAGTAATGCAAAAATGAGTTAGTCCTAAATCAATTCCTACTGCTTTCCCCTCAATGGAAGGGGTAGGAATCTTTTGTCTATTGTCAACTAAAATTGAGGCATAATATTTGCCATCCGCAACCTGGGAAACCGTAACAGTTTTAATCTGCCCGTCAATTGGACGGTCTTGTTCGCAATAAATAGATC
>NZ_JBPAOH010000457.1:0-389 GCF_050875635.1 Tolypothrix sp. VBCCA 56010 | reverse complement strand
CGCGATCGCTTGCAATCAAAGGTTCGGTTGCAGCATGATGTTAAACATAGCTACAATATCCCCAAAGCTCATTGGACTTAGTGCAATATGAACACACCGTCGGTATCCCTAATGGTCGCATTTCCTTCTTTCCTGGCTTGGGAATCCAAACCCTTTTGATTGGTTGTGCGGTACCATCGATTTTCAAGTTATTTACAAGTTCAAGTCGCTGCTTTGGCGTTAAGGATTTCACCCCATCTACCCCAGCAGTTTTCTTTCCTTTCTTTTCCTGGGTAACCCGTCGTACAGCTAGTACACCGCGACAGAAGTATTCCGACAGTTTAAAATGTTCTCAGGCAATATAGAGTAGAATGAGGAAATAATTAGGGTGCGTGGTCCAAAACCAACTC
>NZ_JBPAOH010000456.1:0-392 GCF_050875635.1 Tolypothrix sp. VBCCA 56010 | reverse complement strand
TTGCTAGTTATAGATTCAAGCGATCGCATGGGGTAAGTTAAGCAATAAAATCCCCTCCAGAGAGAAAAGTAGGAGGGGAAAATGCGCCTGGGAAATAATTACCATCTATGCGCTTCCCCGACGACTTGTTAAAAGCGATGCCTGCGGCGGGCTACGCCTACGGACACGATGAAGATTGTCGTCGTGGGATGAGTGATGCTGAAATTATTACAGGGCGCAGTAATTGCAGCAATGTTCTTTAATGGTAATCATCATCAGGCTTGTAGCTATATGAAAGACCATGAACTGATACCAGATATGTTAGAAAAATTACGATGTTACGACGATTACACAATATTTCGATGCTAATCAACGATTTATTTCATCAAATAGGAATGATACTAAAAGAAAGT
>NZ_JBPAOH010000455.1:0-392 GCF_050875635.1 Tolypothrix sp. VBCCA 56010 | reverse complement strand
GCTTTACTCGTGTAAGACTCTTCCCTTGTGTAGACTTTAATTCCTTTTAAAGCACCTTTGTAAATTAGCATGTCAACTAATTTTTTATGGGGTATTTGAACAAATTTTTGATGATTCACCCTACCAATATTACAATTGCGCTTCCAGTCAGGATTTAAACCTATCACCAACGTAGTAATTCCTGATAATACGAGTGTTTTAATCAGCAAACTTGATGCTCGATGTAGATACGAATCGATTTGATGGTTTCTTCGACGAGTCATCAATTCCATTTGATTAGACCAGTCGATACCATGCAGCTTTTTATTTGTTGAGCGTCGCTTACTAATGTATTTGTTGTATCGATTATTAATCGATTTTATTGGTCTGCCATTAATAAGAATCGGTTGGAA
>NZ_JBPAOH010000454.1:0-392 GCF_050875635.1 Tolypothrix sp. VBCCA 56010 | reverse complement strand
TAAGAACAGTATTTTCTGTGCATCATGTGCCGAACGTCCTGGACGAAATCCGTAACTTTTTTCGTGAAAGGTTGCAACGCGCAAGCTGGTTCTAAGGCGTATTTTGCGAGGCATTGCCAAGCTCTGTCCGCAATAGTAGGGATTTTGAGCGTCCGTGTAGAGCCATCTTTTTTAGGGATGGGGATACTACGTAACTTTTGGTGAAACCATTCATTACAGGATGCCTTCAGCAGTTTTTCTAGTTCAAATCGTTCCTCAAAAGTGAGAGACTTTTTGCCGTCGATTCCTGCTGTTTTCTTTCCAGCGTTTAGCTGTGATACTTGACGAATTGCCAAAAATCTAGCTGCTTTGGATTTCAGGATAAGCTTTTGAAGTGACAAAGCTTTACGCTT
>NZ_JBPAOH010000453.1:0-396 GCF_050875635.1 Tolypothrix sp. VBCCA 56010 | reverse complement strand
GTATTGCAGAACTTTAATCATTTTATATTCGTTTCTAGTCAAATATATCAATTTAGCTGACGATACAGGTTCACAATTATTTTTATGAACTTGATTGACATGAGCATATGTACTGGTATTGAATATATGACCAGAGGTCGATACTTACAATACAACGATGCAATTAGTAGAAAAGCACGTAATAAATAAATTTCACCCCGATTGGTCAGAATGCGATAGTCTGTGTCTAAATTCCAATACCATCCGCAATAAGGGGCTTTATATCCAACGTCAATCCTGGTTTTACGGTCATGGCGTAGTCAAGTTTGGAAAAACAGAGTTGCATCAAAATATCGATGCATTAATGAAAGATTATTCTTGTTACCATACATTGCCCGCATTCCTAGCTCAACAAGT
>NZ_JBPAOH010000452.1:0-398 GCF_050875635.1 Tolypothrix sp. VBCCA 56010 | reverse complement strand
GTCATAGCTGGTCTATGAGTGATATATGTATAAGCCAAACGAATTTGCAAAAAAGATTGGAGTCTCAGTCAAAACGCTTCAACGCTGGGATGTGTCAGGCAGGCTGCCAGCCAAGAGAACACTTTCCGATCATCGTTATTACACCGAAGATGATTTATTGATTGCCAAAGGGTTAAAGCCCTTAGAGGCTAACAGAAAAGTCGTAGTTTATTGTCGAGTATCGTCAAACGCACAAAAGCCTGATCTAAAAAATCAAGTTACTGCAATGGAGGCATTCTGTCTGGGAAGAGGATTGGCAGTAAATGAATGGGTTTCGGAAATCGGAGGCGGACTAAACTTTAAGCGTAAAAAGTTTTTAGCCATCATCATGTCAATGCTTAAAGGTGAAACTAAAGTGC
>NZ_JBPAOH010000451.1:0-402 GCF_050875635.1 Tolypothrix sp. VBCCA 56010 | reverse complement strand
ACGGCTGATAGCCCCTATTTTAAACAATGACCTTGAGGTTTTGCGGCGACCATTAAAGGGGGGTGGCAATGAAGCCTCCTCAAACTCTCCTTGCCAGAATGCTTGACAATAAGAATTAAGGGTTTATAGTCGCTGTACGGTACAGGCAGGGATGCCGATGACCGTACAAGAATTGAATCACCCTCCTTGGTCTGCAAGGAGGGCTGGTTTTTAAAGTTATTTATTGGACTAACACTGTCGGTGTAATCCTAACGCGGTATGTCGTGCGCTGACCGCAATTCGTCCAGCGCTTCCACCGCATCCCGGTCAAGTCCTGCTGCCGCTTCCGCCATCACTTGTTTAATCGTGGGGGCTTACCGCGCGATCGCTAACTCATCAAACTGCCGCGCAAACCGCCGAAAA
>NZ_JBPAOH010000450.1:0-403 GCF_050875635.1 Tolypothrix sp. VBCCA 56010 | reverse complement strand
CCGCGGCTGAGGTCAGTCCTAACGGGCGCTTTCTTGCGGTGTTAGTCCAAGCTCCCTCGCAACAAGTCCACGTTTTTGACACCCGAGCTCCGCAAGATCGGTTATTGCAGCGCCCCGTGGGCCGGGTCGAGTTTACAGGGGCCCGGCAGTGTGAGGCCATTGCCTGGGAGACGGATTCGACGGTGATCGTAACGAACGAGCAACGCGATCTGTTTCGCGTTACGCTTCCGTTTTTGCGTTGATCGTTCGTTTGTAGTTGGTGAGATGAAGAAGGATTTCTCTTCGGATTCTTTGTGATGCCGAAAATGGCCGTTCGTGGGAGCGAGGACGATCACGTGTCAAATCCTCGACGTGGAAGCCTTCCCGCTGCGGTTGCAACTCTCATCCTGGACCTTATCCTTTC
>NZ_JBPAOH010000449.1:0-409 GCF_050875635.1 Tolypothrix sp. VBCCA 56010 | reverse complement strand
GTAAGAATATCAGATAGTGCCGCAATCATAGCCGACTCACAGGGCAGAGGTGACGGTAGCAAAATTGCCATTAATGCTGCCAAAGTGACGGTATCTGATGGTGCGACCATGACAGCAAACACTTTTGGACAGGGAAATGCAGGCAGTATCGCAATTACCGCTACTGATGACATCTCAATAAATGGCAACAACACAATTTTAGGTAGTAGCCAATCATTAAAGGATGCTACAGGTAACGGTGGCACGATTAACTTGAATGCACCAAAAGTGATGATATCTGGTGGTGCTAACTTAATTGCCCATACCTTTGGACAGGGAAATGCAGGTAATATCGCGATCGCAGCGTCGGATGATATTTCTATAAATGGCAACAACACAGCTTTGAGTAGCCAAGTGTTTCCTGATGCAG
>NZ_JBPAOH010000448.1:0-412 GCF_050875635.1 Tolypothrix sp. VBCCA 56010 | reverse complement strand
GGATGTGGCTACAGGCAAACTTTCGCAAACCCTGACTGGGCATAGCAACTCGGTCAGGAGCGTCGCTTTTAGCCCCGATGGCAAAACCTTGGCTTCTGGCAGTACTGACAAGACGATCAAACTCTGGGATGTAGCAACAGGCAAACTTTCGCAAACCCTGACTGGGCATAGCGATGTGGTCTATAGCGTCGCTTTTAGCCCCGATGGCAAAACCTTGGCTTCTGGCAGTAGTAACAACACCATCAAACTTTGGGATGTGGCAACAGGTAAACTAAAGCAAACCCTGACTGGGCATAGCTATGCGGTCTTTAGCGTCGCTTTTAGCCCCGATGGCAAAACCTTGGCTTCTGGCAGTGATGACAACACCATCAAACTCTGGGATGTGGCAACAGCCAAACTTTCGCAAACCCTG
>NZ_JBPAOH010000447.1:0-412 GCF_050875635.1 Tolypothrix sp. VBCCA 56010 | reverse complement strand
CAGCTTCAGATACAGTTAACTTAGACATCTGCTGATTATAGCTCATGAAATGTCTAAGAATAACGAAGATTGTCTAATTATTTTGATTCAGCTACCCAACCCTTGGGTCTCGTTTATGCTCACGCTGGCAAGATTTTAGCAATAACAGTATTGGGACAATTCACACCTTTCAAGGGGGCGAGAAATCGGTGATTATCCTATCCACCCGCCAGTGCCGTAAAGAAGATTCGCTGTGGTTTATTAATCGCCGACCCAATTTACTGAATGTCGCAGTAAGTCGTGCTAGGGAATTATTTATTTTGGTGGGGAATTTAGCTTAAAACAAAAGAAGCCTCACGTCTCACCCTGTACTCAGGGGAGCGTGAGATGAATTTTGGGCAATGACGAATTGACCAACGAACGATATTGAACG
>NZ_JBPAOH010000446.1:0-413 GCF_050875635.1 Tolypothrix sp. VBCCA 56010 | reverse complement strand
TAATGCATCTTTTGGCTTGATTTAGTGACCAGCCACTAGTTTTATATTCAACTGAACGATTATCTTTTTGAAATCGGGGAAATCCTTTCTTGCCTGATACTTTCTTTTTGCAATTTTGGTAAAACCTATCAATAGCGCTCCAAGCTCTTTCGGTAGCAGACTGACAAGCCATTGAATTCAATTCCTCAACAAATTTAAATTCCTTTCGTAGTGCCGTTGAGTAATTATTCAAAGCAATTTTGTTAACCTTAGCTTCTTTTTGCGCATCCATCCAATAACGGATAGCCTTATTTCTAATGAATTGTGTTGTACGGATAGCCTCATCAATAGCATTATACTGATGCTTTTTAGCTTTAACTTTATACTCCAATACCAGCACTACTTAATCACCTCCTTTAAAATTTATTGACTGT
>NZ_JBPAOH010000445.1:0-417 GCF_050875635.1 Tolypothrix sp. VBCCA 56010 | reverse complement strand
TGCCCATTGGTGTCAACTTAAGAAGATAAAACCCAAATTTGTTGGGTGTAAGCGTCAATCTCTCGATGACGCTTACGCCTGGCTTTGACTAATCCAAACAGTTTTTGACGTTCCACAAGATAGGGAACAGGGTCACTAGCATCACCACGTAGAACAGCTTGAGAAAAATGGTATAAACTACGAAAAACCATCTCTGTAGAAATCATGTCTAGTGGTTGATTCAAGGCGATCGCTACATCGATACACAATTGGTTAAGAACAGCATAAAAAATCCAAGTAGCCAAAATTTGAATTTGTACACCATTCTTGTCCCCAACCCAGATATAGGCTAACCCCAAAAGCCGTTTTGTTAGGAGAAATGCGTCTTCAATTCGCCAACGTCTTCGATATAATTCACACAGTTGTTGTGCAGATAAG
>NZ_JBPAOH010000444.1:0-421 GCF_050875635.1 Tolypothrix sp. VBCCA 56010 | reverse complement strand
GGTGGCACCTTACAGCTCACCCCGCCGACCTCTACTCTTTATCTCCAGCAGTCCACTACTCTGACGCCTTCTTTCAATGGCTCCACACTGCCAGGCACCAGTGTTGTTTGGTCCATTCAGCCGGGGATTGGCAGCATCAATGCCAACGGCGTCTTTACCGCTCCCGCCTTCCTGAGCGCAGCTACCAACGTCGTCGTAACCGCCCGGCTCGCCTCCAACTGGAACATTGCCGCGACCGCGACCATGACGCTATTGCCCTCCGCCCCCCCTGCGGCTCCCGCGCCTGCTCCTTCCTCCAACTCTTCGTCGTCAAACTCCGGTGGCACCTTACAGCTCACCCCGCCGACCTCTACTCTTTATCTCCAGCAGTCCACTACTCTGACGCCTTCTTTCAATGGCTCCACACTGCCAGGCACCAGTG
>NZ_JBPAOH010000443.1:0-436 GCF_050875635.1 Tolypothrix sp. VBCCA 56010 | reverse complement strand
TTTTGGTTTCCATTCTTTACTTTGTAATTCACAAATAACTATCGGAACTTCTATATTTATCCACTCCACTTTTATATCTCCCTCTCCTTGTTCACCGCGTTCGCCCTTAAACCTTGTTCGCCACGTTCACCGCGTTCGCCTTTAAACCTTGTTCGCCACGTTCACCGCGTTCGCCTTTAAACCTTGTTCGCCACGTTCACCGCGTTCGCCTTTTTTACCGTCTAACCCTTGCTGACCGCGTTCGCCCTTATCACCTTTTTTACCGTCTAACCCCATTGCCGATCGCAAAGCAGCAATCTCTGATTTCATTTCCGAACAAGACACGCAACAATAACCGGGGTAGGTATCACATTCACACTTAAAATATCCTGGTGGACAGTCATCATCACAAGCAACTGTAAACTTACACGGACAAGTACCAGTATCTTTATATAAA
>NZ_JBPAOH010000442.1:0-436 GCF_050875635.1 Tolypothrix sp. VBCCA 56010 | reverse complement strand
AGAAAATCAGAACAAATGTATTCCAAAATACAGTTAATTAGACAGCATTCTGATTTTAAATCTGTTTTTCAAGGCGATCGCAAAAGTTTTCGGTCTACTGACTGTAGATACGGAATTACAAGTACAAGCAATACGTACCCCAGGCTGCGGCGTTTCATCTTTACGCTGCGGCTCCCGTATGTGCTGCAATTTCACCTGAACAAGCTTTGTTTCTTCTCTATATGACAAAAATCACAAACATATTTAACCAAGCGGGTGGTGTAGCTAAAAGCACCCTTACCCAAAACTTAGGCTATCACCTAGCACAGCGAAATCGTCGCGTACTGCTTGTTGACTCACATCTTGCACCTGTACGAGTAAACCGCGAATAAGCAAAACTACAGCACAAAAATGTAACACTAGATAAATAACCAGTTTATGTAAGTTTTTGTTTTCA
>NZ_JBPAOH010000441.1:0-441 GCF_050875635.1 Tolypothrix sp. VBCCA 56010 | reverse complement strand
GTGCGCGTGTAGTCGTCAATCGAGAAGTTGTTGCTGACGGTGGTCAAAGCACAGCCGCCTTGGCGACATCAAGCGCGACGGTGATGCAAGGCACACCTGCCACTTGGCGACTACTGACTTCAGCAGGGTGGATTGGCAACCAGCAATTGAAAATACTCTGCGGCGGTGAAGCCCTATCCCGGGAACTTGCAAGTCAATTGCTCGAACGCGCAGCAACCTTGTGGAATATGTACGGTCCGACAGAAACCACCATCTGGTCAGCGGTATCCCAAGTACAGCCAGGTTCTGGGTCGGTGTCGATAGGAGGGGCAATTGCCAACACCCAATTTTATCTCCTCGATGCCAATCTGCAACCTGTACCCGTAGGCGTACCGGGCGAATTGCACATTGGTGGGGATGGATTGGCTAGAGGCTACCTCAACCGCCCAGAGTTAACAGCCG
>NZ_JBPAOH010000440.1:0-442 GCF_050875635.1 Tolypothrix sp. VBCCA 56010 | reverse complement strand
GCATCAACAATCAACAACAAATTCAAAACGCACAGAAAAAAGCTGGTGCTTACCGTGGTAGATACTACAAGCCCGTTTGCAGAGGTGGATCTAGTGCTCAATCCCAAGGGTCTGTCCAACGTACAAGCCAAAGCGGTGCTGCAATTAACGGTTCTGTGAATGCTCAAGATAGCACCACAACCAGCAATCAGCGTCAAATTTTAGCTGCTGGCTGCCGCTAATTAGTGCATAAATTTCGATGGCATACCTATTAAGTAAAAGAATCACCCAAACGATTCCACAACTCAAATAACGCCTTCTCCTTCATCAACAATACACAGTTAATCAGGTTTAAAAACAATGTTGAAGAATTTTGCTTTTGGTTTACTAGCTGCTGCTTTAGCTGTCGCTCCTGGTGCTGCCTTTGCTGGTCAATCTCAAAGCAACGTGCAAGTTACCACAC
>NZ_JBPAOH010000439.1:0-443 GCF_050875635.1 Tolypothrix sp. VBCCA 56010 | reverse complement strand
AAAAAACAGTTAGGGAGGTTACAAAGACAATTACAGCGGAAAACAAAGGGGAGTAAACGACATACCAAAGCGAAAAATAGATTAGCTAAATATCACAAGCAGATTGCGGATACACGCAGTAACACCATTCATCAGATGACTACATCAATATGCAAAAACCACGCAGTTGTAGTGATTGAAAATCTTAACGTTAATGGGATGCTGCAAAACCATAAACTAGCTGCTGCTGTCTATGATTGTGGGTTTGGTGAAATAGAACGACAGTTCAAATACAAAACACAGAAATTTGCTAGTCAATTAATACAGGTTGATACTTTTTATCCTTCATCTCAATTATGTTCGCAGTGCGGTGCAAAGCAGAAAATGCCGTTAAATATTCGCACTTACACCTGTGGAAGTTGTGGTTCCCAAAGAGATCGGGATGAAAACGCTGCATACAATTT
>NZ_JBPAOH010000438.1:0-455 GCF_050875635.1 Tolypothrix sp. VBCCA 56010 | reverse complement strand
ACAATTCCAATTGCTGCCATCCACAAGCCTGTTACCGGGACAAACAACATGAAGAAGTGCAGCCAACGCTTGTTGGAGAAAGCAATCCCGAATATCTGTGACCAGAAACGGTTTGCTGTCACCATTGAGTAGGTTTCTTCTGATTGAGTTGGGTTGAAGGCACGGAAGGTGTTTGCACCTTCGCCATCTTCAAACAAGGTATTTTCAACTGTTGCACCGTGAATCGCGCAAAGTAATGCACCACCCAATACACCAGCTACGCCCATCATGTGGAAGGGGTTGAGGGTAAAGTTATGGAAGCCTTGGATAAACAAGATGAAGCGGAAAATTGCCGCAACACCAAAGCTGGGTGCAAAGAACCAGCTTGATTGACCCAAGGGGTACATCAAAAATACGCTAACGAACACAGCGATTGGCGCAGAAAATGCGAGCGCGTTGTAAGGACGAATCCCCAC
>NZ_JBPAOH010000437.1:0-459 GCF_050875635.1 Tolypothrix sp. VBCCA 56010 | reverse complement strand
CACGACGACGCCTGGCGCGCCATCCGCAACCCTGCGCCCGACCCGCATGAGCAGGCCCTCGAACAGCGCACCGCCGAGGTGCAGCGCGCCGTCGACCGGGTGATCTCGGCCACCGCGGCCGGCGACGAGCAACGCCACACCGACTGGTGCCACCGCTTCGACCGCGAGGTGGAGGACTGGTCCGAAGCGCCCGACTGGATCGTCGACGACGTCGACACCGTCATCCGCCGCGTCTGCAAGGCGCTGGGCCTGCCCGACGACTACGCCCAGCGCTGGCGCCAGCTCCCCGAGCCCACCTTCTTCCCCGACCCGGAAGAGCCCACGCCGGAAGAGCGCGAGAAGAACGCCGCCGCCATGCGCGAGATCACCGCCCACTACAAGGACGCGCTGGCCTGCCTGCGCGCCGGCGAACCGATCCCCAAACCCCCCTGGCGCAACTCCGGCTGACGCCCGCGCGCC
>NZ_JBPAOH010000436.1:0-459 GCF_050875635.1 Tolypothrix sp. VBCCA 56010 | reverse complement strand
CAGCGAGATTATGTTGCGTCATTGCCCAATCAATAGGCAAAGCTTCTCTGGTTCTGACAGTTAAAGCAGCAGTATAAGATGCGATGGCATTTTCGATATTCTCTGCCTTGTCTCCTTTGATTCTACTTAGGTAAGCATTTGCGAGATTATATTGCGTTATTGCCCAATCAATAGGCAAAGCTTCCCTGGTGAAGACAGTTAAAGCAGCAGTAAAAGCAGGGATCGCCTTTTCAATATTCTCTGCCTTGTCTCCTTTGATTCTCTCCCTGTAGGCATTTGCGAGATTATTTTGCGTCCTTGCCCAATCAATAGGCAAAGCTTCCCTGGTGAAGACAGTTAAAGCAGCAGTATAAGATGCGATGGCATTTTCGATATTCTCTGCCTTGTCTCCTTTGATTCTATCGCTGTAGGCAAGTGCGAGATTATTTTGCGTCCTTGCCCAATCAATAGGCAAAGCTT
>NZ_JBPAOH010000435.1:0-460 GCF_050875635.1 Tolypothrix sp. VBCCA 56010 | reverse complement strand
CTAGTACAGGGTGGCGGAAATAGACCGACCATTAAATAGCCAGCACCTTACCCTTATAAGTCCATTTGAAAGGTTTAGCCATCGTTCGATTGAAGTAATCAATGAAATCAAGAATACGAGATTTGAGGTTATGTTTACTCTCAAAACTTGCACGTTTGAGTAACTTACGTAGCAGAATACTAAACCAGATTTCAATTTGATTAAGCCAAGAGGAATGTTTGGGGGTATAATGGAAAACAATCCGGTGTGTTGAGTCACGTAAAAAAGCCGCACGGGATTGCATTGATTTGAGAATGCCTCGTTCACCCTTGACACCGAGGTCGGTGTTTAATCCTTCAAATTCAGCCACAAAGCGCACCAAAGATTCAGACTGGTGAGTATTGAGGCAATCCATAATCAAATTCCATTTTTTTGCATTGGGGTCGCTCTCAATGGCGTTACGGACATGAAGGGTAAAATC
>NZ_JBPAOH010000434.1:0-461 GCF_050875635.1 Tolypothrix sp. VBCCA 56010 | reverse complement strand
TTAGCTTAAAACAAAAGAAGCCTCACGTCTCACCCTGTACTCAGGGGAGCGTGAGATGAATTTTGGGCAATGACGAATTGACCAACGAACGATATTGAACGCAGTTCAATCAGCAATGTTGGTCGATAGCGACGGTTCGACGGACAGAGGATTCTGTCCGCCGACACGTCGCGAGGAATTGCCGTCTTCCGGTCTATCCTGAGATTCAATATACTGCTTTAAGGTTGTAATAGTTACACCGCCACAACTGGCAACAAAATAAGAACCATTCCAAAATACATCTTTTGTGTAGAAACGACTTAAATACTCTGCAAATTCTTGCCTTAGTCGGCGAGAAGTCGTTGATTTAATATTTCCCACCAATACACTCAACTGCACGTCTGGGTGATATTGAAATAGCGCGTGTACGTGGTCTTTTTCGCCGTTAAACTCAACAAGCTTGCAATCCCACTTGGCTAATA
>NZ_JBPAOH010000433.1:0-461 GCF_050875635.1 Tolypothrix sp. VBCCA 56010 | reverse complement strand
GTGGCAGGTGTGCCTTGCATCACCGTCGCGCTTGATGTCGCCAAGGCGGCTGTGCTTTGACCACCGTCAGCAACAACTTCTCGATTGACGACTACACGCGCACCTAAACTTAACGGTCCAAACAGTTCCAATGCGGCGATGTCAAAGGTAATGGTAGTCACCGCCACCAAAACATCTGATGACACCAGACCCGGTTGGCGAGACATTGATGTTAAGAAATTTACCACAGCATTGTGGCGAATTTGTACTCCTTTGGGTCGTCCGGTGGAGCCGGAAGTATAAATTGCATAGGCGAGGTTGTCAGCCTGAACGCCACTGTCAGGGTTGGATGAACTGTGGTCGCTCTGCCAATTTTTGTCCAAGTAGACAACACGTCCATCATATTCGGTCAGCGTTGGCATCAGATGTTGTTGCACAAGCAGCACTTCTACACGGGCATCTTCTAAAATGTATGCCAATCG
>NZ_JBPAOH010000432.1:0-468 GCF_050875635.1 Tolypothrix sp. VBCCA 56010 | reverse complement strand
CCAAGTAGACAACACGTCCATCATATTCGGTCAGCGTTGGCATCAGATGTTGTTGCACAAGCAGCACTTCTACACGGGCATCTTCTAAAATGTATGCCAATCGGTCTGTTGGGTAGATCGGGTCAAGTGGTACATATGCTCCACCCGCCTTGAGAATGCCCAGCAGTCCCACCACCATCTCCATTGAGCGTTCCGTGTAAATGCCTACCAATACCTCAGGTCCGACACCTAACGATAGTAGGTGGTGTGCCAGTTGGTTGGCTTTGGCGTTTAAATCATGGTAGGTAAGTTGCTCCGAATCAAACACCACTGCCACCGCATCCGGCGTTAAGTCAACTTGTTGTTCAAACAACGAATGCAGGCATAAATGTTTGGGGTAGTCGGCTTGGGTTTTGTTGAATTCCACCAGTATCTGATGTTGTTCGGTGGCAGTCAGTAGCGCTAAATCTGATAGCTTCTGTTGGGGAT
>NZ_JBPAOH010000431.1:0-477 GCF_050875635.1 Tolypothrix sp. VBCCA 56010 | reverse complement strand
GAATTGTGTCCGAAGATGTGCTGGTGGCGGTGACGACCATTACCTTTGACATTGCCGCGTTGGAGTTGTTCGGACCGTTAAGCTTAGGCGCACGCGTCGTCCTAACCCGCGATATTATTGCCGACGGCGGTCAAAGCACTACCTTGGCGGCAGCAAGCGCCACGGTGATGCAAGGCACGCCCGCCACTTGGCGAATGCTGATGTCAGCAGGCTTTTTGGGCAACCCGCAATTGAAAATACTTTGCGGTGGTGAAGCTCTCGATCGCGAACTGGCAGCGCAATTACTTGAGCGCACCCATACCCTGTGGAATATGTACGGTCCGACAGAGACCACCATTTGGTCAGCGGTATCCCAAGTACAGGCAGGTTCTGGGTCGGTGTCCATCGGAGGAGCGATCGCCAACACCCAATTCTACATCCTCGATGCCAATCTGCAACCAGTACCAGTAGGCGTACCGGGTGAATTGCACATCGGTG
>NZ_JBPAOH010000430.1:0-479 GCF_050875635.1 Tolypothrix sp. VBCCA 56010 | reverse complement strand
GTAGGGTAGGCAGCCAGCGAGTTACCAATATTGGCACTTTTCCAACCACCCCCCTCCAAACTACGCATGACCGTTTCCGTATCACGTAGCTTTCCGGTAATCTTTACATTTGAGTGCATCACCGTCGTAGCGTCCATATTGAATTTTCTCGTGGCACTGACGACAAACCACTAAGGTTTTACGTTTTCGTGCCGACATTTTAACCATCCATTCTGGGCGTTCAGAGCATCCCTTTTGCATAAGGTCTGCTAACTTGCGGATATGATGGACTTCGATATTGTCCGTTGCTCCGCAAATTTCACATTCTTGGGCTAAGAGTCGTTGAACAACTTCGCTACGTCCGTTCCAGATTTGATTAGTCTGGCTGTCATCAAGTTCGACCCACTTATTCCACCGTAGAGAAACTCCACCGAAATAGGTTATGAGAGGCTTGTTTGACTCGCGTTCCACTGTTATTTGTAATACCTTATAAGTACCAT
>NZ_JBPAOH010000429.1:0-483 GCF_050875635.1 Tolypothrix sp. VBCCA 56010 | reverse complement strand
AATCGAGGTGATCAGGCTCATCACCGCCGTCCAGTTGCTGCTGTTCCGGTCCAGGTACTTGACATAAACCTCCGCGTTAACCACGTCGCCCGGCATTGCACTAAGCGACTACCAGCCTCATATCTCGCTCAACGATCTCACCACCAATGAAGCCTATCAAAATCAGGCCCTCGATTATGAAAAACTAAAATAAGTGTTCCTTAGAGGGAACAGTGGAGTGTAAAAGACCGCAGGGACTGCCGGTGCCAGCGCGATCAACGAGCTGCCAGGGAAAGAAAGAGAATGCATCATGTCACTGATGGATGCTTACCTGGCTAAAGCCAAGCTCCAGGAGATACATAAATAAAAAAGCAGACATAGCCAGCTTTAATAGTCGTTCACTACGTCACAACTAACTAAGGTGCTGTATCGTTTCGAAACTGCTTCAACTTATTATCCATTCGAAGCAAAGAGTCCTTAAGAATCATATTCTCTTCCGCAAAC
>NZ_JBPAOH010000428.1:0-487 GCF_050875635.1 Tolypothrix sp. VBCCA 56010 | reverse complement strand
TTATAAGACAAGCGCGATAGGTGCAAAACCCTGTCTCTTTAGAGCAGGGATGTAGCGCCAACGGTGAATTTATTCACCGTGACATCTACTATTTGTGATGTGGGTCTTCAATATATTTTTTGATTACAGATGCGCTCACATTCCCAGCAGTGGAATAAAAATAGCTATTAGTCCACATACTAGGCATCTTTTTTAAATCTGGGAACTCGCTTCTAAGTAAATAAGATGACCTACCTTTAAAAAATTTAACTATTTGATTAATTGCATAAGTTGGTTGATATTCCACGAATAGATGCACATGGTCTGGTGCAACTTCTAACGCAAGAATATCCCAGTCTTTCAATGAAGCTAAATCATAAAATATTTGTCTTAACCGTTTAGCTACTTCACCTACCAAAACTTTACGCCTTCGTTTAGGTATCCATACAAGATGCACGACTGCGTTACCTACAGAATGATTGCTATGTCTAGGCTCCAAAGATTTAGT
>NZ_JBPAOH010000427.1:0-491 GCF_050875635.1 Tolypothrix sp. VBCCA 56010 | reverse complement strand
GTGTTGGCGATCGCTCCTCCGATGGACACCGATCCAGAACCTGCCTGTACTTGAGACACCGCTGACCAAATGGTGGTCTCTGTCGGACCGTACATATTCCACAAGCTATGGGTGCGCTCAAGTAATTGCGCTGCAAGTTCCCGGGATAAAGCTTCACCACCGCAGAGTATTTTCAATTGCGGGTTGCCCAAAAAGCCTGCTGACATCAGCATTCGCCAAGTGGCGGGCGTGCCTTGCATCACCGTGGCGCTTGCTGCTAAGGCGGCTGTGCTTTGACCGCCGTCGGCAATAATATCGCGGTTGAGGACGACGCGTGCGCCTAAGCTTAACGGTCCGAACAACTCCAACGCGGCAATGTCAAAGGTAATGGTCGTCACCGCCACCAGCACATCTTCGGACACAATTCCCGGTTTGTGGGACATTGAGCTTAAGAAATTCACCACGGCGCTGTGGCGAATTTGCACTCCTTTGGGTCGTCCGGTGGAACCACT
>NZ_JBPAOH010000426.1:0-502 GCF_050875635.1 Tolypothrix sp. VBCCA 56010 | reverse complement strand
GGGTGCGATTCGTTGTTAGCCGAATCCTGGTAATCAGTCCGGTCATAAGCTAACCAACCCATTCAGGGTTGAACTCTCAGATTGATATAGGTGAAAGTCCTATCCGCTAGATTCAAGCGTGACTCCTTATCTGCCCACACCGAACAAGCTCGTTACTTGTAGAGTGAAGCTGGGAACAGGGTGTAATCAGACTACCGTTATGGGTGGACACTGGCGCTAACAGGGAGTTCCCACGGTGAAACAGAGCCTAGAAAAGTGACTTAGTAAAGAGCGGGACATATCCTTTGAACCCGACTATATCAGAGTAAGACCCGCTGCATCTTCCAACCAATAGCAGCAAGAATCTTGGGTTTCTGATGGTTAAATTGGCTACACCTACCGGAACAATCAATCATCTGAGGGAACGAATAAAAACGAATCAAGGGTCTTGGGACGGTCGAATCCCAGGTAAGCCAGACGAGACGATGAATTCCTTTGATTCGGGTAGGATGCGGCTCCATTT
>NZ_JBPAOH010000425.1:0-508 GCF_050875635.1 Tolypothrix sp. VBCCA 56010 | reverse complement strand
ACTGAATATGGAGATAAGTCCAATGAGCGATGAGGTAAGCGGTGAGAGAAAGAATCAGCCAGCGATACATACCAAGGAGAGAACCCTGTCCAAAACGATGTAAACCGAAGCGATGTTTTACGGTTTTAAACCAACCCTCAATCTGCCATCGACGCTTACCCCACCATTTAAGGGTAGAGGCTTTAATTGGTCTAGTAGACAAAACAAATCGCTTTTCTAACTTTCCATTATCACGCTTTAAGTAATACCAAGAAACAGTAACAGTAAATTTTAAACCAACTAAATAAACTTGTTGCCCCTGTTTATGTAAATGTCTTAAAAGTCTGCCATCAGTTAACTTACGACTGATAGCTACGCCTGTAACTGCGTGATATTGAAGCTGGCGTATTCCATGAAGAAACTCTTTACTACCAAAGGCAGTATCAGCTAAAATAATCACCTGAAAGCGTTCAGTTAAAGATTGAGGTAAACGCTTAATTAGCTTGAGTCCTAGCTGCGCGGGTGAGGG
>NZ_JBPAOH010000424.1:0-519 GCF_050875635.1 Tolypothrix sp. VBCCA 56010 | reverse complement strand
TCAGTAGACCGAAAACTTTTGCGATCGCCTTGAAAAACAGATTTAAAATCAGAATGCTGTCTAATTAACTGTATTTTGGAATACATTTGTTCTGATTTTCTGTAAAAAAGATATGATAAGCAAACCTAATAACTGTACGTTTGCGCCTGATTGAAGAGAGAGAGGAATTAATGCCTGACTGGGTAAGGAAAAAACCGGCGTTGAGGATCTGATTGCACTAATACCATGTAATACGTGGAGAAGGCTGAAGGAGAGTAACCATGTAATACATAAAAAAGAACAGGGGTTTCCGTGTATTACATGGAAAAATGAATCCACTTAGAGGAGGTTGTCTGAATTCAGTATCTGGTAATACATGACAGTCAAGCACCAATTAATTCCCTTTACGGTGTAATACACAGAAAGGGCTAATGCAAGGGGCGATCGCGCCCCTTGCATTAGCTGGTAAGAAATCAGGGGAAAAGTGCATAAGCGAGCTCCAAGAAATAAATTATCCAATTCTCAAACTCGACCTACTTT
>NZ_JBPAOH010000423.1:0-530 GCF_050875635.1 Tolypothrix sp. VBCCA 56010 | reverse complement strand
ATCTTCCCCTCCGTTTTTGTTCCTGGAGGGGATTTTATGATGGATACTGACCCCATACACCAGCCCGAAGCACTGGCGGTCGCATAACTAGCAACTTGGGTTAATAGGTAAAAGCATTAAGCCCTAGCGACTAGAAGTCGCACGCGGCTATGCGTGACTGCCGCGCATGGTTTACCAGCAGACGCGCATCGAATTTATCGACGTATTGTAGAGACGTTCCGGACTGAACGTCTCTACGATTAATCCCAATATTATGCAATGTCTTATTTTTACCTTTCCTGATTTTAAGCGTTGGCAAACATTCCCAACATCGTTAACAATACAACCAATCCACATATCCAAAGTACCAACGACCCCCAACTGACAGAATCTTGTTGTACTCTCTGCCACAAGTTGGTAACTAAGTTATTACGAACAGCCATTTTATCCGCTCTATAAAACTTATACAATCTTGGACAAAGCGCCAAGATGAGGTTTATTTCCTGTTTCAATCGGTCCCCCAGGCAGATCCCGTCCACAGGCTTCCACGG
>NZ_JBPAOH010000422.1:0-539 GCF_050875635.1 Tolypothrix sp. VBCCA 56010 | reverse complement strand
GGTGTGACCATCCATGTATTACGCGGTAGAAGCAGTCTCGAGAGCTATCTAATGCAAGTTGCTTTTTGCTCCTGGTAATACACGGTTATTGTTGCTACACTATCGGTGTAATACATGGATAAAGTCCAGATGCAACCAGATGAATACGGTAAGTTCGTCACCAAGAGTGGTGAACCGAAGCGCTGTCCGCTCACTAAGGCTGAGTGATACAACTTGGTCGGCAATGGGTGAAATGGCTGAATCTAGTAAGCTTACTAGGGCTGACTTACTGGAGCAGATGTTCAGGAGCAAGCTTAATCTCATTCCAAGTAATACACGGTGCGAGATTGAGTTGCCTCCAAGTAATACACGCAAAGGAGTGGACGGGGAACCGAGTAATACACGGATAGCCAAGGACATAGAGCAGCTGAGTGCGGAAGTAGCACAGCTTCGCTCTGAGAATGCGAGACTCTTAAATTTGGTTCAAAAGCTGTCGGAGGTTAAAGACCTTGAGGCTTTACGCGACTCTATCTTGTCTAGCCTGAAGTTGGGGAAACAAG
>NZ_JBPAOH010000421.1:0-563 GCF_050875635.1 Tolypothrix sp. VBCCA 56010 | reverse complement strand
CTCACATTTCGCTCGACGGCCTCACTCCCAACGAAGCCTATCAAAATCAGACTCTCGATCGTGAAAAACTCACCAGTTACATGAAAGCCTCCGCCATTGACAGGTATAGCTACAATAAATCACACCGGTGCGATGGGTGCCATGATTAATTCATGGGAACACCCCCCTGAATTTCCTTAACAAGAACAGGCTTGGATTACCTAAAATGAGTGTTCCTTAGAAGGAACAGTGGAGTGTAAAAGGATGCAGGGACTGCCGGGATGACTAATAGTGGTTTGAAGTGGAGCTTTTACTAAAGAGGTACTGCCTTCGCCGCTTGAGAATTAACTTAGTTAGATTGCTTGCCCCACGCATGCCATATAAGGTCCGAAGTGTCTCGTAACAATCCCTTCTCAACATCAAGATAAAGAGCGGGCTCAAGAGTTTTGTCAATTCCAATTAATATAGCTAAGGGGACGGCACGCATGTCTTTCTTATCAATATCTTGGGCTGGTGCTGAAAATATCTCCCACTCATTGGGCTCCCATCGCATTACATCTGTTGCTTTCTCACCATAAAGAACC
>NZ_JBPAOH010000420.1:0-569 GCF_050875635.1 Tolypothrix sp. VBCCA 56010 | reverse complement strand
GTGCGATTCGTTGTTAGCCGAATCCTGGTAACCAGTCCAGACATAAGCTAACCAGCCAGAAATGGTTGAACTCCAGACAGGATGGAGGTGCAAGCCCTCCCCCTCAAACTCGGAGGTGACTCCTTATCTGCCCACAGCGAGTAAGCTCGGAATCTTGCAGACTGAAGCTGGGAACAGGGCGCAACCAGACGGCTGTTATGGGCTGACACTGGCGCTAACAGGGAGTGCCCAAGGTGAAACAGAACCTAAAAAAGCAACCTATTGGGAAGCAAGGCATAACATCAAAACCTTGACTTCGTTAGAGACAAAATCCCGCCAACGTTCACCAACGCGAGTGGCAAGAGTAAGGGATTCTGACGGTTGAATTGGTTACACCTAACGGTACAAATAATCTCATCTGGGGAACGAATAAAAACGAATTAAAGGTCTTGGGAACGGTCGAAACCCAGGTAAGCCAGACGAGCGGCTGAAGTCCTTTGATTCGGGTAGGACGCGAAGTAATTTTCGCGAGGTATTCAGAAAACAATCACAGGAGTCAGCGCATGATTAGGCACAGTGAATACACTAGT
>NZ_JBPAOH010000419.1:0-576 GCF_050875635.1 Tolypothrix sp. VBCCA 56010 | reverse complement strand
GTTTGGAGATTTAATAGGTGTTTCAGCTTCTACTTTACGTCGTTGGGAATCTGAAGGTAAATTGATTCCTGAACGTACTTTAGGGAATCAAAGAATTTATACCGAACAACATCTTAATTTGGCTCGTAATCTTAAATCTGGCAAATACCCGACACGAGTAATCATTTACTGCCGGGTTTCTTCGCATGGGCAGAAAGATGATTTAACTAGTCAAGTAAACTCTATGGACAAGTTTTGTGTTGCTAATGGTGTAGTTGTGACTGACCGTATTGAAGAAGTTGGAGGAGGCTTAAATTTTAAGCGTAAGAAATTTCTTCAAATCATTCAATGGGCGATTCAGGGGGAAGTTAAATCAGTCTATGTAGCGCACAAAGATCGGTTGTGTAGATTTGGTTTTGATTTAGTTGAGCAAATTATAATATGGGGTGGCGGAACTGTTGTTGTAGCTAATAGTGAAGCTTTATCACCGAATGAAGAATTAGTAGAAGATTTGTTGTCTATAATACATTGTTTTAGCTCACGCTTGTATGGGCTACGCAAATATAAAGACAAGGTGAAATTAATCGCTAATGGGAT
>NZ_JBPAOH010000418.1:0-581 GCF_050875635.1 Tolypothrix sp. VBCCA 56010 | reverse complement strand
CCTGGTATTTTCAAGTAAAAGTCGAAGTATCTGAAGATAGATAAAATACATTAGAAGTGCTTAATACTGAAGCAAAAAACTTTTAGTGATAAAAATTGACATGGCAATTGATGGGTTAAATCAAGTAAAATAACCCAAAAAATTAGTTATTAAAAACCAGAATTCAGTTATTACTTGTTAATTAAATTAGACCATTATTGACAATTGACTGACTTGGTAGTTGAGATAAACACTTATAAACCGTTGTAAAAATCTCCTGATAAGGGCAAGCACTGCTAATTGCGATTAAAACTCGTCGTTTACTAATAGTAATAACTGCCCCTAACTTCAATAGTTTTGCGCGGATAGTCTCAACAGTTGCATTTTTGAATTCCGTTTTTGCTAAACATTGCTCTCGCAGGGCATTTATTAAAATGTAAGCAATCGATGCAAACCACAAACGTAATTGATTTCCTTCAAATGTGTGGGTACTAGTCCTATCACTGTGCAATCCTAACTTTTGTTCTTTTAGACAATTCTCCATATTACCCCGAGGACAATACTTTTGAGTATAAAGTCGTCCTGGCGGAATTTTATTAATA
>NZ_JBPAOH010000417.1:0-583 GCF_050875635.1 Tolypothrix sp. VBCCA 56010 | reverse complement strand
AGCGTTTAGTCCTGATGGCAAGACGATTGCCACAGCTTCAGGTGACAAAACAGCCAAATTGTGGAACCTGCAAGGAAAGGAACTTGCCACCCTCAAGCATAACGATTCGGTTAGAAACGTAGCGTTTAGTCCGGATGGTAAGACAATTGCCACTGCTTCAGATGACAAAACAGCGAAGTTGTGGAACCTGCAAGGTAAGGAACTTGCCATTCTCAAGCATAACGAATTGGTCTACAACGTAGCGTTTAGTCCTGATGGCAAGACGATTGCCACAGCTTCATGGGACGGTACAGCGAAATTGTGGAACCTGCAAGGTAAGGAAATTGCCATTCTCAAGCATAACGAATTCGTCAACAACGTAGCGTTTAGTCCTGATGGCAAGATTATTGCCACAGCTTCATATGACAAGACAGCGAAGTTGTGGAACCTGCAAGGTAAGGAAATTGCCACCCTCAAGCATAACGAATTCGTCAACAACGTAGCGTTTAGTCCTGATGGCAAGATTATTGCCACAGCTTCATATGACAAGACAGCGAAGTTGTGGAACCTGCAAGGTAAGGAAATTGCCACCCTCAAGCATAAC
>NZ_JBPAOH010000416.1:0-588 GCF_050875635.1 Tolypothrix sp. VBCCA 56010 | reverse complement strand
CATTTAACATAAACCCCTCCGATTTTGACTCTGGAGGGGATTTTATTGCTTTAATGTTATGCCTGCGAACCCTCTAAAGCATAACTAGCAACTTGGGTTAATAAAGAAACCAAAAACGACAAACAATCAACTACAAAGCTGATAAATAAAGCGTTCCCATCGGTTCCTTACTCCGAACACAAACACGTCAACGTCAAAGGAAAGAAATCCCCCTTTGATGGAGATATAGCTTACTGGAGCGAACGCAACAGTAAATTATACGACGGTGAAACCTCTAAGGCACTAAAACGCCAAAACCAGACATGTGGTCATTGTGGACTCAAATGTATGAGCGAAGAGCTAGTACATTTACATCACATCGACGGGAATCATAACAACTGGAAACTAAAAAATCTAGTAGTTTTACATGAATCCTGTCACGACTATCAACACATGGGCAAAAGGGTTAACCCTTAAGAATATCGGGAGCCGTGTGCGATGAAAGCGTGCGCCGTGGTACGCACTGATTGAATTGCCAACTTTAGTTGGCTGGAGTTCAGGGTAATCGACTCCAAGGCGAACAACTTACCTAAACCCGAAAGGGAGAGG
>NZ_JBPAOH010000415.1:0-588 GCF_050875635.1 Tolypothrix sp. VBCCA 56010 | reverse complement strand
GCGTAGTCAAGTTTGGAAAAACAGAGTTGCATCAAAATATCGATGCATTAATGAAAGATTATTCTTGTTACCATACATTGCCCGCATTCCTAGCTCAACAAGTAATGAAATCAGTCAATGCAGAATGGACGGGTTTTTTTAAGGCAATTAAGGAATGGAAAATTAATCCTTTATCGTTTACGGGTAGACCAAATCCACCAAATTATAAACCGCCGAAGGGGCGTTATAAAGTAGAATATCCCTATACACGAGCTTATAAAAAACTCAAAGAATCAGGGATTATTCACTTACATAAAACAAGTATTCTCATTCACTCCAAACATGCACAAAATTATGACTGTGTACGAATAATTCCCAGCACTGGATGTTATGTAATTGAAGTAGTTTATACTAGAAAGGATGTTGAGTTATCTGAATCAGGTTTCAAAGCCGCAATAGATTTAGGTGTAAATAACCTTGGGACTGTAACTTCAAATAAGCTCGGCTTCCAACCGATTCTTATTAATGGCAGACCAATAAAATCGATTAATAATCGATACAACAAATACATTAGTAAGCGACGCTCAACAAATAAAAAGCTGCATGGTA
>NZ_JBPAOH010000414.1:0-597 GCF_050875635.1 Tolypothrix sp. VBCCA 56010 | reverse complement strand
AGGAGTTTTTACTTAATAAGGGAATCATTGGGCATTGCCGGACATTATGCATTGTCTTGACCCTCTTTAATATTTTGCTTTAAAGACCGGATAAACTCACGGATGACATCAGATTGAGTTCTTTCTCCTAACGCACAATATTGATCTAAGATTTGTCTTTCCTGTTCAGTAATTCTGACATTTAAGTTGTACTTACCCATGATTGTAGCCAAGACTGCGTTACAATAATTATAGTCTAATTGAGGAAAACAAGTGTTTGCAATTAAGCGACGCCTGAAACTGAATAAGCATGAGCAAAGTTTGATGGCACAACATGCAGGTTTTTCTCGATTGGTGTACAACTATGGACTCGATCTGTTCTGGCAATCTGTGGATGCAGGTTTGAAGACGACAGATAACAAGCGAATACAAGCCATCAAGAAGTGCTTGACCAACGTCACCAAAAAACGTGATCAATTTGCTTGGATGAACCAAATGTCATCTAAAGTTTATCAGTCAGCATTCCAAAGTTTGCAAACCGCTTTTAGTAGATGGCGCAAAGGAATTACTAGACCGCCAACTCGTAAAACCCGTAAGAATAAACAGTCTTTCACTGTT
>NZ_JBPAOH010000413.1:0-610 GCF_050875635.1 Tolypothrix sp. VBCCA 56010 | reverse complement strand
TCAGTAAACCAAAAAGTTTTCTCCTCAGGGCGATCGCTAAAAAATTTTGTAGTAGATGATACTTTTTATTCAGCAAATATTGAACCAGCAAGACTAGGATTGATTATAATTACTTATAGCCATCTGGAATTTTATTTGTTAACACTATCCGGATGGAAGATAAATGCCTTCGACTACTTGATATTTACGCTCAATAGCCTGACGTAAAAAGGCTAACATCTGTTTGAGTCCGAAAAGTGTACGATAAATTAATCGACCACCTTTTCTTTTTTGACTTATTCTTAGCCAAAGAAGATTAACCCAAATATTAACTAAAAGAAAAGATATACCAACAAATAGCAATCTCAAAACTGGGTTTTTATTATTTGTTTTAATTCGACAAATATTTTTTAGCCGATAGCTGCTTTCAATTCCAAATCTTTTTCGATAGTCTTGATGAATGTAAGATAAACTTGTTCTGATTTTATGGATGACGTAAGCAAAATATTCCACTCCATGTTTTCCCCGTTGCCCCTTTCTATATTTGCAGATAATCCACAAGTTAAAAGTGACTGAATCATTTTTATATCTACCCATTGTATAGGTAGTTTTGTAACTTATTTTACCCTTC
>NZ_JBPAOH010000412.1:0-614 GCF_050875635.1 Tolypothrix sp. VBCCA 56010 | reverse complement strand
GTACCTAGGTCGAAAGGACCGTCAGATCAAGATACGGGGCTACCGGATCGAGAAGGGAGAGATAGAACATCATGTTTTGGGGCAATCTGGAGTTAGGAACGTTGTAGTTGAAGCGGAAGAAGGCGTAGATGGAGACAAGGAGCTGGTTTGTTATGTAGAAGGAGAAGGCAGTCTAGACATGGATTTGCTGAGGCGAAAGGTGGAAGAGAGTTTACCCTCTCAAATGCATCCCTCGGAGTGGGTTGCTGTTGGAAGCATACCACTGACGGCCCATGGCAAGATCGATGTTGGCAAGTTGTCGCAGGAGCGTCGGCGTGTGGATTCGCAGGGTGAGATAGGAGCGCGGGACGAGGTGGAGCGTCAGATACTGGAAGTTTGGAGCGAGAAGCTTGGCCGTGCCGGGATGGGCGTTCGGTCGAATTTTTTCAGTTGGGGAGGCGATTCGATCCGGGCGATTCGTGTTGTCGGAGAGCTGAACAAACGTTACGGCTTTGGGCTTGAGGTAAAGGACTTTTTTGTACACCAGACGATCGAGTCGCTGGGTAATTATATAAGGGGTGGCGACCGGGGTGCTTCAGCCGGGCTGCAAAAGGCAAAGCAACAGGTTGATGGGG
>NZ_JBPAOH010000411.1:0-622 GCF_050875635.1 Tolypothrix sp. VBCCA 56010 | reverse complement strand
GTGGAAGCCTGTGGACGGGATCTGCCTGGGGGACCGATTGAAACAGGAAATAAACCTCATCTTGGCGCTTTGTCCAAGATTGTATAAGTTTTATAGAGCGGTTAGCTGGATATCATTGGTCAGCTTGAATCCCAATTTCAGTAGACCGAAAACTTTTGTAGGTTAATAAAAGAATCAGGGTTTCAGCCGACGTTTTTGGGCTGACGATCGCGATCGCAAGCACTTGCAAGAAAAGCTACCTTTTGTTGCTTAGTCTAAACTTCAGTAAATTAAGCGCATCTTCATACACAAACGATTAGTCATCTTTTTCTAGTTCGTCTAATGCCTTAGCTATAGCTTGTCTCACGAATTCCGCATAATCATCTAACGCTTTTAGTCTGGCATTCATAGAAGGGCTAACCCTGACAGTAATTTTCTCTGTTAGTGCCTCTAACCTGTCAGTAGTGTACTTATGAGGCTGTAAATTATCTGGGTTCCCCTTGGGGTTAGGCATTATTTAGAAATGTGAATACAGGTTGAAACCTATGTCCGCTGCGATTTTTGGTTTAGCTTTGCAAACAACTTATTGTCAGAAGTTTCTGTGAAACTCTGCATTAGATTTTATAATATAGCGTTTCTCGGT
>NZ_JBPAOH010000410.1:0-624 GCF_050875635.1 Tolypothrix sp. VBCCA 56010 | reverse complement strand
CGGCGACGGTGAGCTTTGGCTACGACCGCAACGACAACCGGACCTCGGCGACCGACGAACTCTCGCGCACGCAGTCCTGGACCTTTGACGCCGCCAACCAACTCACTAGCTTCACCAACGCCCGGGGCGATACGGAGACCTACGCCTATAACGCGAATGGTGACCAGACCTCGGTGACCAATGGCCGGGGCCACACGCGCACCTATACGCATACCGCCCGGGGAGAAGTCGCCTCGCTCACCATGCCGGACGGAGCGGTGGAGCAGTGGAGCTACCTCGCCTCCGGGGAGACTTCCGCCTACACTTCGCCACTGGCGTATACGATTAGCTACGTCTACAACGCCGCCGCCGAACTGGTGACGGTGGACTACCCGAGCGGCACCGACACCACCTTCACGTACGATGCGGCGGGTCGCCAGCTGACGATGGTGGACGGCAGCGGCACCAGCACGTTTACGTACAACGCGGCGGGGGAAGTGAGCTCCCAGGTCACGCCTCAGAACAGCCTAACGTACGTGTACAACGCGGCGGGTCAGCGCACGGGCCTTACGGAAGGATCGCTCGGGACCACCACCACCAGCTACGACGCCTTCGGACGCGTGGCCAGCATCCTGAACCGGCACG
>NZ_JBPAOH010000409.1:0-624 GCF_050875635.1 Tolypothrix sp. VBCCA 56010 | reverse complement strand
AACTGAGTGCAGCGCTAACTGCCTTCAGCCAGAAACAAGAAGTGACGCTGTTCATGACACTCTTAGCAGCGTTCCAAACATTGCTGAGTCGTTACAGCGGGCAAACTGATATCTGCGTTGGCACACCAATTGCCAACCGCAATCGCAGTGAAATAGAGCAGTTAATTGGTTTATTTGTCAACACTTTAGTGCTGCGGAGCAATTTATCTGGCAACCCCAGTTTTAGCGATTTCCTGTTGCAAATGCGGGAAGTGGCACTTGGTGCTTACGCCCATCAAGACCTACCCTTTGAGCAGTTAGTCGAGCAATTGCAACCGCAGCGTTCTTTAAGCTATACACCACTGTTCCAAGTGATGTTTGTGCTGCAAAATGCACCGATGCCTGAGTTGGAACTGACCGACTTAACGCTCTGTGCACTGCCAATCGAAAGCGAGACAGCCAAGTTTGATTTAACTTTAGTTCTGGAGAACACAAGCGCTGGATTAAGCGGCTTTTTTGAATACAATACAGATTTGTTTGATGCCGCCACCATCACGCGGATGGTAGGGCACTATCAAACTTTACTCGAAGCAGTCGTTGTCAATCCACAGCAAAAGCTATCAGACCTACCACTGCTAACTGCCA
>NZ_JBPAOH010000408.1:0-636 GCF_050875635.1 Tolypothrix sp. VBCCA 56010 | reverse complement strand
TTTTGGTTTCCATTCTTTACTTTGTAATTCACAAATAACTATCGGAACTTCTATATTTATCCACTCCACTTTTATATCTCCCTCTCCTTGTTCACCGCGTTCGTCCTTAAACCTTGTTCGACACGTTCACCGCGTTCGCCCTTAAACCTTGTTCGCCACGTTCACCGCGTTCGCCCTTAAACCTTGTTCGCCACGTTCACCGCGTTCGCCTTTAAACCTTGTTCGCCACGTTCACCCTTGTCACCTTTTTTACCGTCTAACCCTTGCTGACCGCGTTCGCCCTTATCACCTTTTTTACCGTCTAACCCCATTGCCGATCGCAAAGCTGCTATTTCTGATTTCATTTCCGAACAAGACACGCAACAATCACCGGGGTAGGTATCACATTCACACTTAAAATATCCTGGTGGACAGTCATCATCACAAGCAACTGTAAACTTACACGGACAAGTACCAGTATCTTTATATAAAGTTTTTCCAGCGTGAGATATAACAATCTGGCAACCTCCCCAACGCCATTCCAGGTCAACTCATGCGTAACAATTAACAGGTTTAACGTTAACAACAGTACCTGTTATTTCATAGCCAGTTCCAATTTTTATTGGGTTCCCTTCATATCCTTTAACAATGCCAACT
>NZ_JBPAOH010000407.1:0-643 GCF_050875635.1 Tolypothrix sp. VBCCA 56010 | reverse complement strand
CGTTTTTATTTGGGGTCATACTTCAAACTGCTGGAATTCTTGTGCAATATACATTTTGGCAGTTTTTGACCCCTATTTCTTCAGGCTTTGTGAGAAATCCGGGTAAAGCTTTTAATGTCGGTCTAACCTACGCACGCACTTATCAAAATAGTGCTGGTGGTGTGAGC
Source organism: Tolypothrix sp. VBCCA 56010 (assembly GCF_050875635.1). NCBI lineage: Bacteria > Bacillati > Cyanobacteriota > Cyanophyceae > Nostocales > Tolypothrichaceae > Tolypothrix > Tolypothrix sp. VBCCA 56010. The sequence continues at coordinate 476 of NZ_JBPAOH010000407.1, read as the reverse complement.
ATGTTTGAATTTACAGGCAGCAGCATTGCCAATAATCCCTTTGGTAATGTTGCAACTTCTGCTAATCACTACGGTGTAGAAGCTTCTTTTAAACTCACCTCTAAGTTGCTAATTGGTGGTTGGTATGGTTACACTGATGCCGAAGCGCAAAATACTGGCACAACTAGGTTCGACGGAAATGGACCTACCGGGTTTAACGTAATTGCCAACGAAGGTGATGATGCGACATTCAACTACTGGGGTGCTAGCCTCGCTTTGCAAGACTTTGGTAGAAAAGGTAATCTGCTTGGTTTTATCTTTGGTCAACCACCTAAAACCACTAGCAACGATGCCAATATTGCTGGTGGTAGAGGGCTAAGAGATTCAGATACCTCTTAGAGGATGTCTGAAAAGTAAGGAAGCTCACGTCACGGTATTCTGTCAGTAGAAAAAACACTTAAGTAGACAGCGTGACGAAAGCAATGAATCCATCTTAC
>NZ_JBPAOH010000406.1:0-643 GCF_050875635.1 Tolypothrix sp. VBCCA 56010 | reverse complement strand
ATGAACTACCCCACCCTATAGAGGGATGGGGTTTCCAACTTCGCAGGGAATCGCATCTAGCAAAACCGAAGTTTTACCAGGTTGACTTATATTCCCTCCATTGGCTGTAGCACTGGTTCCCAATGCCAATATCCGCAAGGCTTCGTTTTTGATATTCACAGCCGCATTGACATCTCTATCATGATGAGTTTGGCACTTATTACATGTCCAATTCCTGATATCCAATGACAAGCTATCTATTTTATTGAGGCAAACGCTACAAGTTTTTGAGGAGGCAAAAAATCTATCCACTTCTAGATAAGTTTTTCCGTCCCACTCTGACTTGTATTTAAGCATGGTACAAAATTGCCCCCAGCCGCAATCACTAATAGCTAAGGCAAAATTACGATTGCGTACCATGCCTTTGATATGAAGATTCTCCACTGCAATAACTTGGTTTTCGTTAACTATCTTGCGGGATAGTTTGTGGAGAAAATCTTCTCTTGCTCTTGATATTTTTGAATGTACTCTCGCTACTAACTTTCTTGCTTTAGCTCTGGTGTTACTGCCTTTTTGCTTACGAGCAAGGCTTTGTTGTTTCTTTCTGAGGTTACGGGCATATCGTTTGGTATGACGTGGGTTATCGAACTTGCTCCCATCGCTA
>NZ_JBPAOH010000405.1:0-646 GCF_050875635.1 Tolypothrix sp. VBCCA 56010 | reverse complement strand
GAATTTGCTGGGTTTATTTTACTTGGTGGTATTTATCGACCGATAGAACCTAATTCAATCGGATGGTTGTGGAGTCAACAGCTAAACTTGTATTTGGGTGTTCGCGAAAATAAATTGCGCTACTTTACCCCAGAAGGACAGTTAATTCCTACACCCGAAGAAGTTGCGAAACTCGAAACCCAACGTGCTGAACAAGAAACCCAACGCGCCGATCGCCTAGCCGCAAAACTGCGAGAATTGAATATTGACCCAGATAATATCTAAAAAATAACGCGATCGCTCTGCTGGTGTACTATATTATAATGATTGCATTCAGTTGTTCCGTGTTGCTACAATAACTGCGCTTGTCGGATTTACCATCACTTCGGTTGCAAAAACCCTCTTGTCATTCAACCAGAACTCACGCACCGGATCGGGTTGGTCGCGTTGCTCGGGTGTTTGTAAGGAAAGAGGTGTCAAATCATCCAAAACAATGATACCTCCTGGTCGCAGCGCTTGCAACAGAGTTTCCGGTTCATGCTGTTTAGCTTTGCCACCGTCAGCAAAGAGTTTGTCCTAAGTCGCCAATAACCTAGACAAAGCTGTACACTCATAGTCATAGCTGGTCTATGAGTGATATATGTATAAGCCAAACGAATTTGCAAAA
>NZ_JBPAOH010000404.1:0-651 GCF_050875635.1 Tolypothrix sp. VBCCA 56010 | reverse complement strand
TACTAGTGATGGCAAAATAGAGGGAAATATATAAGCCGCATATCAAAGTGATGACTCAAGAAAAGCAAGCACGTCTACAAGCCTGTCTGCAAGAACTAGCAAGCATACTATATGAACAAACAAATCCCGCCCAATTAAACAACCTAGAAAGCATCGAAAAAACCGTGCGCTCGCAAATTTTAGAACAAGTGAGCCCGCAAATAGCCCTTTTTTTATCGAGCAGGCAACCGGAATCAATACAGGAAAGATCCGAAAAGTAAAAAGTTGTGTGGGAGTCCTGAAGTTGAAAGCTAAACAAGCCGAAAGATTAGGGTTGAAGTCACGTTCTCAATTGAGTCCACTGCTTGAAAAATGTTGTCTACGTCTAAGTGCCAACGAGTCGTATCAGAATGCCGAAGCCGAGATTGAGGCATTGACAGGGATGATTGTTGGTCACTCTACCCAACAAAGACTGGTAAATCGACAAGAGTTGCCATTACCATCCGCCAAGCAAGGGGTCTCAGAAATTAGCGTAGATGGAGGAAAAGTGCGACTGCGAGGTAAGCCAAAAGAAGGTAGTATCTGGAGAGATTACAAAGCTGTAAGGTTGCAAGGCATATACTATGGTGCTTTTTTTGACGATAATCAATCATTAATTGATTATGTTAACAG
>NZ_JBPAOH010000403.1:0-656 GCF_050875635.1 Tolypothrix sp. VBCCA 56010 | reverse complement strand
TGCACAAGATAAGAAATTTGAGAGCGTGCGTAAGTCCTATTGATAACCCAAGATAACCCACAACACAGGGTTAATATATTTTTGCCAAAGTGGGATGCTCCCTCTCATTCTTCCCGACGACTGAGCTAAGGAAGCTTCACCAATTTGTAGCGTTGATTGCGAGAATAGCAAATTGGTGTTGAGTAAATTTACAGCTAAAAAACTACCTGTAGCTAAGACAGCAGCTATTGTTTTAATCGTCATATGATCTTTTAAGAGCTTATGATTACTTGTCTTAGGTATAAGTAGGTAGGCACGATTAAAGCAAGTTATATTAAACTTATTTTTAAAGCGTTTATGGCGCTTTAAAAATAAGCTTTTAAGCGATTTACATTTCTTAATCTAGTTGTGTTTTTTAGCGCCCACCTAATTACACAAAAATTTCATCCAGTGACGAAATGATCATTGCACAACTAAATATCAAAAATCTACCTAAAAAGGGTAGCTAATACCTAAAATCCTTCTTTAGATAGATAAGTTAATTCCATTGGAAGGGGGTGAGGTGATATGTAACTTAACCCAAGTTGCGGGTTATGGGAATCCAAGTGCTATGCACCTGCTGATTCATGCGATCGCCAATCACAAATTGGCGGTTGCGAGTAGTGCAACCGCAACTT
>NZ_JBPAOH010000402.1:0-656 GCF_050875635.1 Tolypothrix sp. VBCCA 56010 | reverse complement strand
GTGCGCCGTGGTACGCACTGATTGAATTGCCAACTTTAGTTGGCTGGAGTTCAGGGTAATCGACTCCAAGGCGAACAACTTACCTAAACCCGAAAGGGAGAGGGGACAAGAGCATGTTCGTAAAGCGGAGAATAACAGAAAACGTGTATGTTATGGCTCTGCAACGCCTGAACGATATGGTTAAAGCCAAACTGCTTAAACCCTAATATCCAGCGGTGGAACCGCACATCCTTCGGTATCACGTTTGTACACCGATGTCCGAGGTAGTCACTAAATCAACTTTCGTTAGTGATACACCCTGACCGAGGAGCGATGAGTAATGAACTCATTTAAGGATATGAGTAGGAGCCTAAGTCGTTCTTTATACGTTCATCAGTGACGGAACATGGGATTGCCTAAGGGACGCGAGTCCTATGGTGACGGAGTGACAATAGTAGTCGTGGGAATAACGCCCCACCAGGGAAAACGGGAGAACCGTTTACAGGGCGAAGTGTCACAGGTAAGAGCGATGTAACAGAAATCGAGAGGTACGCGGTATGCGAACAGCCGAAACGATACTGAACATCATACGTGAACGCGGGCAACGTGGGTTGCCAGTAGAAGACGTGTATCGACTGCTATATAACCCAGACCTGTATTTACGCGCCTACGCGAAG
>NZ_JBPAOH010000401.1:0-666 GCF_050875635.1 Tolypothrix sp. VBCCA 56010 | reverse complement strand
GCTTTTGAGTTTATTCAGGAATTAGCAATTTCTGTTGGCTGTGAAATTATCGTTGCCAACCAAGAATCACTATCTCCACAGCAAGAACTTGTGGAAGACCTGATGGCTATCATTCACTGCTTTTCTTGCCGACTGTACGGATTGAGAAATTACTCTAAAGAAATTAAAGATCACTTGAAGGCAGCTATTGACAAACCTATACAAGACCTGACAGAATTGGACAATAAAGAAATACAGTGTTGAGGTCGAACAATGCTTTTATCTATCAAGACAAAGTTGAAACTGACAAGCGAGCAAAAAACAGTAATGAGCAAGCACGCGGGCATAGCGCGGTTTACTTATAATTGGGGTTTGGCAACTTGGCAGAACTTGTACAATGATGGATTCAAGCCAAATAAATACCTTCTCAAAAAGTTCTTCAACAACCACGTAAAACCTGAGTTTGAATGGATCAAAGAGAAAGGTATTTGTCAGAAAATCACTCAATACGCTTTTGACAATCTTGGCGCTGCTTATGACCGATTTTTTAAAAGTTTGGGCGGATATCCAAAATTCAAAAAGAAAGGTCAGAATGATTCTTTCACTATTGACGCTAGTGGTAAACCCATCCCTGTCGGCGGTGTGCGTGTCAAGCTACCTACTATAGGTTGGGTCAAAACTTATGAA
>NZ_JBPAOH010000400.1:0-669 GCF_050875635.1 Tolypothrix sp. VBCCA 56010 | reverse complement strand
GAAGCATAAGTACTTTTAAGATATTTAGTATCACCTAGCACCTAAAACTACGCAATGGCTGGTTAGCGATCGCCTTGAGGAGAAAACTTTTTGGTTTACTGAGTGTGACATATCCCGGTTTCTCGCCTACCCGACGCTCATGCAACGCAATTGAGCGCGGGGCTGCTGCAAAAGCTCAATGTTTCTGGTAGCATCCAGCCCTCACCGTCGTTAAGGTTGAGGAATGCTTCAAGTCCGATTTTTTTCAATTCGTGGAAGGCGACGAGGGATAAGACGATGTGGCGAAGTTCGGGGTTTTTTTCTTTGTCTACGCGCCAGAATGCTTTAGGTTATAGAATGCGAGCAAAATTATTATTGCATACTTTAAAGCGTTTGTTAAGAACTTCGATAGCGAAGAATCTGGCTATTTGTTCAGTTCTTCTTGATGATGCGATCGCTGATTTTACAGCAGCACAAAATTCTGCAAATGCTGCGGACAGTCTTTTCTCTTCCACACCGAAGTATAGGGGAATTGGTTGAGAAATGCAATCGCAAAATCTTGGTATGCGTCCTGCTTGTTCATCTAGTTAACCCAAGTTGCGGGTTATGGGAATCCAAGTGCTATGCACCTGCTGATTCATGCGATCGCCAATCACAAATTGGCGGTTGCGAGTAGTGCAACCGCAACTT
>NZ_JBPAOH010000399.1:0-671 GCF_050875635.1 Tolypothrix sp. VBCCA 56010 | reverse complement strand
TACAGCAGATTGCGGGTTTATGAAGTACAGTAACAGCAGTTTGTAAACCAGTTTTTTAGATGCTTGGGATTAACCAAATCGAGTGCTGTAGCAATCAAAGTATCAACCATTTTTGTTGTGGTCGGAGAAAATTGTCGTAAAAAAGCTTTCAGTTGCGACCACCAATGTTCAATTGGATTAAAGTCTGGTGAATACGGTGATTGGTAAAGAACACTGGCACCGACGGACTGAATCAAGGGTTCAATTGAAGTTACTTTGTGGGCTGGGACGTTATCCATGACAACGACTGCACCTGACCATAACTGGGGAAGCAGACATTTTTCGACAAAGACCTCAAAGGCATTTCCAGCCATTGACCCATTCATGGTCATTACTGCCAAAACTTGTTTCATGCTTATTGCACCAATAACCGTTACTTTCGACCCACGGTAAAATGGTTTCAGGTCATATACCCTCTGCCCATAGGGACTTCGAGCATGGGTTCGTGTTAACCCTAATAAAACGCCCATTTCATCCAAAAACACCAAGTTTTCTGGGTCTATTTGTTTAACTTGCTCCCAATAATCGCTTCTCAGCTTTTGGACTCTCTCTGTAATCCCTTGGCTACTGCGTAACGTCTTTTTTTTAGTGTCAATTGCTGTCTTTGTAGCGCACGGCACATAGTGCTAGTA
>NZ_JBPAOH010000398.1:0-675 GCF_050875635.1 Tolypothrix sp. VBCCA 56010 | reverse complement strand
GAAATCGCGGTGGCGCGTAGCACCACCGTGAATTTGTCATTAGCGATCGCACTAATTTCTGGATGAAAAACACCCGGATTTTGATAACCCGCAACTTGAGTTAGATATCATCTTGGTAAAATCAATAATTTCGAGGAATTAGAGGCGCAAATAAATCAAGCGTTGAAAAGTAGAATTCCCCTGGGAATAAAAAAAGGTTATTTAAAAATAGCAATTGATTTAAATTTAATTCCGTACTATGGTAAACCGAAAGAAAAAGAATTACCATACATATATCGGAGTCAAGCAAAGTCTGGTACTTGTTCATTTTATGGCTACGCTACCTTATATGTTATTACCAAAAGCAAGCGTGTAACCCTTGCAATTAGAGGAATTCGTTGGTTTGATACCTCTGTTGCTATTATTACTTATTTATTGGCAGAGCTTTCCGATCTGAAAATAAAGGTAAAAAAACTTTATTTAGACAGGGGATTTTTTAGTACTCCTGTCATTCGATGGTTGCAAGCATTAGATATTCCATTTATGATGCCTGCTATTAGAAGAGGCAAACAAGGAGGAATCAAGCAATTTTTGAAGGGTAAAATAAGTTACAAAACTACCTATACAATGGGTAGATATAAAAATGATTCAGTCACTTTTAACTTGTGGATTATCTGCAAATATAGAAAGGGGCAA
>NZ_JBPAOH010000397.1:0-684 GCF_050875635.1 Tolypothrix sp. VBCCA 56010 | reverse complement strand
GCACACCGCCCGCATTCACCGCCGTGAACGAAGCAATGTTGCCGCTGCCGCTGGAAGCCAGTCCGATGCTCGTGTTGTCGTTGGTCCAGGTGTAGCTGGTCGCTGTACCGCTGAACGTCACCGCGGCCGTCGTCGAACCATCGCACACCACCTGGCTGGCGATCGCATTCACCGAAGGAGTCGGCTGTACCGTAATCGTGAATATCTGCGAAGGACCCGTGCACGTCACCGCGCCGAACGTATACTTCGGGGTCACCGTGATCGTGGCCGTTACCGGCGTGCTGCCCCCGTTGCTGGCCGTAAACGAAGCGATGTTGCCCGTGCCCGATGCACCCAAACCGATCGAGGGTGTATCGTTCACCCAGTCGTAGCTGGTACCCGTGCCGCTGAAGTTCACTGCCGTCGTCGACGAGCCGTTGCATACCGTCTGGTTCGATGGTGCTGTCACCGATGGTGTCGGGTTCACCGTGATGGTGAAGGTCTTCGAAGGGCCTGTACATACCACCCCGCCGGTAAAGACCGGAGTCACCGTGATGGTCGCCGTTACCGGCGAAGTGCCGGCGTTGCTTGCCGTGAACGCTGCGATGTTGCCGCTGCCGCTGGCCAAAAGTCCGATCGAAGGTGTATCGTTCGTCCACGTGTAGCTGGTGCCCGTACCGCCGAACGTGATCGCGGCTGTCGTCG
>NZ_JBPAOH010000396.1:0-697 GCF_050875635.1 Tolypothrix sp. VBCCA 56010 | reverse complement strand
ATCTTGGGTATTGGAGCGCCAAATGGTTAGAGCGGATCGCGGCTTAAATTGTTGACGGGCGCCTCTGCCTGCGATTGGGCGTGGATAACTTTATGAAAGCCCTACACCTCACGATATAATTTTGTACCGCATCTGAATGGGAACCGCTATAAAAATGCATTTTTCAGTCTTTTCATCTCAATTTTAGCGATGCCGGATGAAAGCGCACTGCTATGAAGAGCGATCGCCATACACTATTCTTAAGAAATAGACAGACCATCATAATCGTCACCGCAACGCAGTTAGTAGTGGAAGTTCCATCAAGATACTGCTACCAAGAGCGTGTTTGTTCAGTCTAGAGGACAGATTATGCAAAATAATGAAGAGCCACTCTTGATCGCTTCCTCATAAGTATCGGTCGTCCTCAACGTTTTGGTACACAGTATCAAAGCATAGAACCAGACCAACAAATGAAACTTTATGAAGTAGCTCCAGATGTAACAGATGAACTACGCCTCGCTTTCAATGTACCAACTTTAGCCCAAGCACAGGAGCGAGAGAAAAACTTTACCTAGCAGGCTTGCTGCTTAACTCTCAGTCGGTATTGCTTGTGCTTTTTGACACTCCCACGGCTACGAAAACATCGCTTCGCTCGTTTTCATAAAAAGCCGTGGGATTCTTCCTTCAACCAGCCAACTTACTTAAAGGAGTTTCCCCA
>NZ_JBPAOH010000395.1:0-697 GCF_050875635.1 Tolypothrix sp. VBCCA 56010 | reverse complement strand
CCTTCGGGGCTGCAGCGTTGTTATATATTATATACTTCCGGGTCGACAGGTGTTGCAAAAGGGGTTGCAATCAGCCATGGGAGCCTTGGGAATTACATGCGTTGGGCGAACGGCTACTATTTTGGTGAAGGGTCTGGTTATGATTTTTCTTTTTTCACCTCGCTTGGTTTCGACCTGACGCTGACCTCTGTGCTGAGCAGCTGGATGCGCGGAGATAAAGTGAAAGTTTACCAGGAAGGCGACAGTTCTTCGTCGCTGAAGTCGATGTTCGGAGAGGGATTCATACGGGCAGTGAAGCTGACCCCTAGCCACATCCGGATGCTGAAGAACCTGGGTGTATTCTCGACGCAGGTATCGGTTGCGATCATAGGTGGAGAGGAGATGGACTGGGAGCAGGTGTCGGTTCTTCGGAGGCTGTCGCCGGGGATGCGGATATACAATGAGTATGGTCCGACGGAAGCAACGATCGGCTGCACAGTGTGGGAGGCAGGGGAGAAGGAAGGCAGCATAAAGATCGGCCGTCCGATATCGAATGTTCAGGTGTATGTTGTAGATCAATATGGCCATCGCCAGCCTGTTGGAGTTTGGGGAGAGTTGTGGATAGGCGGGGCTGGTTTGTCGTCGGGCTACGTGAACGACCCTGTTCAGACGTCAGTTCGGTTTATAGAAGATGGTCGTTACGGGCGGGTGTACCGCA
>NZ_JBPAOH010000394.1:0-707 GCF_050875635.1 Tolypothrix sp. VBCCA 56010 | reverse complement strand
GCTTATAGCAATTCTCGGTTACGTGAGGTACACCCGTAGGGGAACGGCAGTGCCGTGCCCCTACCCACGAAGATATAATGTTGTACCGCATCTGAATGGGAACTGCTATACTACGTATTCTCTATATTAAGAATTGTTAACAAAGTTAAAATTTTTGCTAAGTTTATTTGATTTATAACTTTTAATAATTAAATATTAAAACATTAACTCACATTATGCCGATTTTGTGCCACAGAAGCTCTTAGCTTGATTGTCACCCAACGGGAGAATCAGTTCGACGGAACGGAAACCGTTCCCTGAGACTGATTCACCAAATCAGCAAAAAAAATGAAAAGCACGTATCATAATTTTTCCTATGGAAGTAGCCTTTTATTTGTCGCCACGCTATTGCCTTGATGATGAATCACCTTGGCTTGTAGGAATTGACCCCAGTCGTCATTACTGGATTGCAGTGAATGGAGATAGCAATCTGACAATAGCACTTCCTGGGTTAGCAGTATCTTCCCTCAGTGAACTGAAGCAAGCGATGCAGCAATTTCGCTCACTCAGTCCTGGGGAACAAATGACTTTGCATAGAATCGCCAGTGCTTGCACGATTTACTGTGTCAACAAGAAGGGTGTGGGGTTGCATGGTTAGGGTGTAAGGGAGAAGACGGCGCACTTCGGGGCGTATGATTAACAGACCAACGCAATCGTCTTAAAAGACG
>NZ_JBPAOH010000393.1:0-715 GCF_050875635.1 Tolypothrix sp. VBCCA 56010 | reverse complement strand
CTGCTCGCCCGTGATCGACACTGGGAGATGGGAACGGGCCGGCCGATACCGGAGTAACGCTCCTGGCACGTTGCTAAAAAGAGCCTGAAACGCACGAAAAAGCCCCGACTCCGAAGAATCGAGGCTTATCGAATGTTTAACCGGGCGACGTGCTATCCTGGCAAGCGACCGCTCGCTAACTACTTTCGCCGCTGAGGAGCTTAACTGCTCGCCCGTGATCGACACTGGGAGATGGGAACGGGCCGGCCGATACCGGAGTAACGCTCCTGGCACGTTGCTAAAAAGAGCCTGAAACGCACGAAAAAGCCCCGACTCCGAAGAATCGAGGCTTATCGAATGTTTAACCGGGCGACGTGCTATCCTGGCAAGCGACCGCTCGCTAACTACTTTCGCCGCTGAGGAGCTTGCCTGCTCGCCCGTGATCGACACTGGGAGATGGGAACGGGCCGGCCGATACCGGAGTAACGCTCCTGGCACGTTGCTAAAAAGAGCCTGAAACGCACGAAAAAGCCCCGACTCCGAAGAATCGAGGCTTATCGAATGTTTAACCGGGCGACGTGCTATCCTGGCAAGCGACCGCTCGCTAACTACTTTCGCCGCTGAGGAGCTTAACTGCTCGCCCGTGATCGACACTGGGAGATGGGAACGGGCCGGCCGATACCGGAGTAACGCTCCTGGCACGTTGCTAAAAAGAGCCTGAAACGCACGAAAAAGC
>NZ_JBPAOH010000392.1:0-725 GCF_050875635.1 Tolypothrix sp. VBCCA 56010 | reverse complement strand
TTGCTGCTTGCTATCGAGAATGGGGCAAATACGAGCAAGCTATTGAGTGTGAAAACCAAGATTTAGCCATTCGTCAGCAGTTGGATGACCAAGTTAATATCGCACTGGCCTACTTTCAACTAGGAACGATTTATCAAGCTTGGGGTAAATACGAACAAGCTGTAAATTACTATCAACAAAGCCGAGAAGTTTATCAACAATTAGGACAAGACAAGAGTGTAGCTAATCTGTGGTTTTTGCTGGCTAATTGCTATCGAGAATGGGGGAAATACGAGCAAGCTATTGAATGTGAAAACCAACATTTAGCCATTTGTCAGCAGTTGGATGACCAAGTTAATATTGCACAAGTCTACTTTCAACTAGGAAGGATTTATCAAGCTTGGGGTAAATACGAGCAATGTGTAAATTACTATCAACAAAGCCGAGAAGTTTATCAACAATTAGGACAAGATAAAAATGTCGCTAATCTGTGGTATTGGCTTGGTGATTGCTATCGAGAATGGGGCAAATATGAGCAAGCTATTGAGTGTGAAAACCAAGATTTAGCCATTCGTCAGCAGTTGGATGACCAAGTTAATATCGCACGAGCCTACTTTCAACTAGGAAAGGTTTATCAAGGTTGGGGTAAATACGAACAATCTCTAAATTACCATCAACAAAGCCGAGAACTTTATCAACAATTAGGACTAGAAAAAAATGTCGCTAATCTGTGGTATTGGCTTGCT
>NZ_JBPAOH010000391.1:0-742 GCF_050875635.1 Tolypothrix sp. VBCCA 56010 | reverse complement strand
ATTTTCGGTATTTTTTCGGATTATCAAATGTTTTCGCTGTATTTAAACTAACGGCTACAGCTAAACTATTGATACCTGAATCCACACCAACAATATCATCTACATCCCCAATATTACTGGGTGATATATCAGGAATTTCGTAATTAAAAGAAATATACCAACTATCTGCTGTACGCGATACGGTAACTTTTTTAATATCTACTGATGGCAATTTTTCAAAAGTTGAAACTGTTCCCAATGGTGCTGGTAACTTGATCCGATTACCAACTATGCGTTTGACTTTGCCGTTCCAATCAACAGTAAAAGAATCCGTTGATTTTCCTTTCTTTTTAAAAGTTGGTTTTTTGGAAATACCGCTCCATAAGCGTCTGTATGCTGAATGCAAATGCTCGAAGGCATAGACATAAACCCTAGATGACATTTGATTCATCCTTTGGATATTCTGGCTTGACTGTGTTTGTATAGAACTTACGAGCATCACGATAACTAAGTTTAACACCAGACTTATAAAAATCTTCGATTGCAGCAAGTGCCCAATTATAAACCCAACGACTGTAACCTGCATGTTGGGCAAATAATTGTTGCTGAATCGGATTTATTTTTAGTTTGGTTTTAAAACCTAGTTGCATACCTGGCGTGGGAGATGTCGGTATTTTAGTACTTTAGCATGGGCAATGTTTAAGAACAAAACTGCCGGAGATGTCCGGCTTTATCCAGTAATTTTATTATTTAGTAATCCACC
>NZ_JBPAOH010000390.1:0-746 GCF_050875635.1 Tolypothrix sp. VBCCA 56010 | reverse complement strand
TTGAAAATCCTCCCCGGTGAAGCCAAAGTCATCACCATCAAGCGCAAGAAAGACCAGTGGCAGGGGTTGGAGGTGCTGGGCGTTCCCGAAGATTTTGACACCATTGAGCAGGAATTGTTGAGCCTGGAAGCCGACCGCAAAGCGAAAATCGCCCAACTCGCCGAAGGCATCGAACCCGATTTAATCAACATCGGCATCGACGAATGGCGGGCGATTAAGGAACACGTTGACTGTGCGACCAACATCATCCGCGATGAAATCACTTTGAGCCGGGAAGCCGGACACCGCTACGTCCTGATGGCGCAGGGGCGACAGGTAAAGACCTGGGGACTGAAAGACGAATCAGACCTCACCGAATGTTTCACAACCCTTTTTATGGGGAAATTCGCCATCGAGGAGGCACAGCGCTATTACAACCATAATCAGATGATTCCCGACAGCAGCAAGGCTAATGTCATCGAGACTTTAGAGAAAGTAGGCAACCGTGCCGCCTGGATTTCTGCCAGTTTTGGGGAGTTTCCGGCGCTGATTCCAAACCTTGTTTAAGGAATTTTTCTGCTTGAGGTGACACTTCTGGATGGTATCTTAACAATCCGTAAAAAACAGGCTTGCCTTTTTGTGTCAGGTACGCTTTTTACTGTACAATAACCATAAACAAAAAAACTGGTGTTGAATGTATCACTATTTCGACATCGTGACAAATTCAATACCAGTTTTTTTGTTTATAAAAAAAAGCAATGGGGCAA
>NZ_JBPAOH010000389.1:0-757 GCF_050875635.1 Tolypothrix sp. VBCCA 56010 | reverse complement strand
ACGGGATGGAAGAACGGATTAAACAGTATGCACAAACCCTGCCCACCCGAAGTGGTCATGGTAAACGGGATAACCGTTATGCCCTCAGCCTAATCCGGTACGCCGATGATTTCGTGATTCTCCACGAAAACTTAACCGTTGTCCAAAGATGTAAAGAGATTATCTCTGAATGGTTACAAGGCATGGGTTTGGAACTAAAGCCCAGCAAAACGAGACTTACTCACACTCTCAACCAGTATGAGCAAGAAAAACCAGGGTTTGACTTGCTTGGTTTTACGATACAACAATTTCCACAAGGAAAGTATCACTCGAAACAGGGTTTTAAAACAATCATCACCCCAAGCAAGCAAAAGCAAAAGGTACATTACGAACAAATCGCACTAGTTATTGAAGCTCACAAGGCAGCACCGCAAGCGGCGCTAATCAGACACTTAAACCCAATTATCAGGGGATGGGCTAACTACTACGCGACTGTGGTAAGCAAGATTGCTTACTCAGACATTGACGACCTCACGTACCAAAAGTTAAGCGCTTGGGCAAAACGCCGCCACCCAAAAAAGAGCGGGGAATCGGTGTCAAAAAGGTATTGGCAATCCATAGGCGATGATAACTGGGTATTCGCAACCAAGAACGAAGGGTTAACCCCACTTCGGTTACTAAACCATGCCGACACTCCAATAGTTCGACATGTCAAAGTCAAAGGCGAATCGTCACCATACGACGGAAACCTGGTTTATTGGAGTACAAGAATGGGTAA
>NZ_JBPAOH010000388.1:0-772 GCF_050875635.1 Tolypothrix sp. VBCCA 56010 | reverse complement strand
GAAAGTAGTGATTGTACGGAATATCTTTTAGACTCCTGCACCTGTACCTCTGTGCGATAATATTCGGATATTTAATGTAAAGTTAATCAACTCAGAGGAATACAGAGCGGAGCCGGAGACGCTCCGCCTCCGGGTTACATAGCATCTAAAAAACGATACTTCTATGGGGTGAGAGTCCAATTATTAACTACTAAAAGCGGTATCCCGGCGACGGTTCGACGGACAGAATCATCTGTCCGCCGACACGTCGCGTTGAATTTGTGTTTTTACCAGGTAGCGCAACGGAAGTACGTGCGTTAAACGCTTTACCGTTAAATCTACCACCTCTAAGCGTTGTATATGGTGATTCCGCGTACACCGATTATACTGCTGAAGACGACCTCGAACAAAGTAGCCAAATATTCTTAAAAGTCATGCGGACTCATGTATTCCAAGCGTCAAGATGAACCGTGGAATCAGTATATTAAGCAGCATACTAGGCATTACATTGAAACAGTGTTTAGTAGCATCACTTGTGTTTTCCCAAAATCGATTCATGCGGTTACCTATGAAGGGTTTTTACTGAAGCTGCAAGCATTATTGAGTGCATTTACCCTTCAACAAGCATTTCTTAAATGAGTTGAATGTAATACTAAAACCTGGTTTGGCACTTATACTTTCGATTTCGCCAAAGTGGTGGAAGCGGGTCGGAGTTTCCCCAACTTTGAGGGTGTCAGCGTCTTTAGTACTGAAGTTTTTTTCCATAAATCGCAAATCGGGGTAAGAGGGAGAG
>NZ_JBPAOH010000387.1:0-806 GCF_050875635.1 Tolypothrix sp. VBCCA 56010 | reverse complement strand
AGTTGGTTGGCGGCGTCAAAGGTCCAGGACTGCGTGCGCGAGAGTTCGTCGGTCGCCGAGGTCCGGTTGTCGTTGCGGTCGTAGCCAAAGCTCACCGTCGCCGCGCCGGGCGAGATCACCTGGGTTAACCGGCCCCAGTTGTCGTACACACTGTCCGTTTGGTTGTTTTGGGCATCCCGCACAAAGCTGACGCGGCCCAGCGTGTCGTAACCCACCGTGGTCTGGGTGCCCGCCGGGTCCGTAACGCTGGTCAGGTCCCCATTCGCGTTATAGGCGTAGGTGGTGGTGCGGCTTAAGGCGTCCTTTACGCTGGTCGGTTGACCAAACGTATCGTAGGTAAAGCGGCTACTGGCCCGGCCGAGGGGATCGGTAACTTCCGTGAGATTGCCGCTCGTATCGTAGGAGTAAGTCGTAACCTGTCCCAGCGGATTGGTTTGCGTCAGCAGCTCGTTGGTTGCGCGGTACGTATACGTGTAGGTTTGGTTCAGGGGGTTACGCGCCGTGAGCACGTTCCCGCGGGCATCGTAGGTGAGGTTCCACACTCCGCCCCGCTCGTTGGTGTAGGTGAGCACGTTCTCGTTCGCGTCGTAGGTGTACGCCTGGCTAAAGCCCGCTTCGTCAACTTCGGAGGCGATGAGGCCCCCGCTGTAGTGATGGACCACGGTCTGACCACCCGGTCTCGTGATAGTGGTGGCGGTGGTCCCGTAGGCGAAGGTGGTCATGCGGTTCAGGGGGTCGGTGGCGCTCGTGACGCGCTCGCTGCTGTCGTACGTCCAGCTCCACACGTTGCCGCGCAGGTCGGTCTC
>NZ_JBPAOH010000386.1:0-812 GCF_050875635.1 Tolypothrix sp. VBCCA 56010 | reverse complement strand
AATCCTAGTCTTGCTGGTTCAATATTTGCTGAATAAAAAGTATCATCTACTACAAAATTTTTTAGCGATCGCCCTGAGGAGAAAACTTTTTGGTTTACTGAATATTGGTTAGCTCGGCGACTGAGAGATTGTACCCACTTAAGTCAGTACAGCCAATACCATTTAAATCTACTCCTTTAAGATTAGGTTGAATATCTGGATTTCTTTCTCTCCACTGGTTCCAAGTCACAGCCCCTTTTTTGAGAATACGTATATGAGAAGGATCGCTCTTTTCGCTTGAATTATCGATCGCCGTCCACTGAGTCGCAATAAGTTCGGTAATTTCATTAAGTTCAGATGCACCCAAACTCTTGATTTTAACAGCAATATCCTCTAATAACGTGGTTTTATCAGTAACAGAAGTACCCACGTATTCATAAAACTGTTTCACCTCCATTCCCAGTAACTCCGCAAGCTTCGACCAATATTTGCGGTCTGGTGTCGTTAACCCACGCTCCCAACCAGCAACAGACTGTTGGGTCACAGGAGGGTCAAATAGCTTACCAAACTCCTTTTGCGAGAGTTGAGTATTTTTTCTAGCCGACTTGACAAGCTTGGGAAATACTCCTTTAAAGTCCGATTCCATCCACCCTCCTGAAAATAACGCCAATTCTAAGTGAAAAGAATAACAGTTTGTTATTGTCAAATTTTACTAAACAGTTATAAACTGTCAGTAGACCGAAAACTTTTGCGATCGTCAAAAAATAGTAACCTGTGATACAGTTTTTCAAGAATTCAAAAAAGTTGCTCGTTTTTCATGATTGATAAAGGAA
>NZ_JBPAOH010000385.1:0-818 GCF_050875635.1 Tolypothrix sp. VBCCA 56010 | reverse complement strand
TACTACCAAAGGCAGTATCAGCTAAAATAATCACCTGAAAGCGTTCAGTTAAAGATTGAGGTAAACGCTTAATTAGCTTGAGTCCTAGCTGCGCGGGTGAGGGAGTACCTTTACCTCTCCAAACACGAAAACTCCAGGGGATGCGCCATTTCCCTACAACTAAATAAACAACTACTATATGTAGACCACGTTTACCATTGTAAACTCTAATTAAATCCCCAAAAGCTGAGAATTTGCCGCGTTTTTCGCTCTTTAGTTAGGTCAATTATTACTTGTAAAAATGGTCTGCGTCCTTGACCACAGGACGATAACATCTTGACAACTGTTTGCAATACATGGTTACGAACTATACGAATCATCTCCCTTGTTGACCAGGGATTGATATTTAAAAATCGACTTAATGCACTTGGAGATTTTGTTTGACTGTGTTCAGGTAATGGATGTCCTTGCGCTTCTAAAAATAACCCTAATATTGCTTGCAGGTTATCTTTTTGGTATTGTGTGGGCATCAACTCTTTCAAGCTGTAAACTAGTTCTTGGGCGTGGGCAAGCATTGTCTTGCTGAATTTAAAAATTATATTTCACGCCCTTTTTCTCATGTTTTAGGACATATTTACTCTCGAAAAAGTTTTCATTAAAATAACTGCACTTTCAACTTTAAACAATAATGATAATCGTTTAGGGGGGGAGGGAACACTTGCCAACGGCAAGTGTTCCCTCTTTAAGATTGATTATTTCAAGATTAAAGGGGATAGAGACAGGGAGCGTTGCTCCCTGTCTCTATCCCCTCCCCCACTAATGATTATCATTATTATTAA
>NZ_JBPAOH010000384.1:0-831 GCF_050875635.1 Tolypothrix sp. VBCCA 56010 | reverse complement strand
TCACACACAAATATTAAGGTTTAAAACAATGTTGAAGAATTTTGCTTTCGGTATCTTAGCTGCTGCTTTAGCTGTCGCTCCTGGTGCTGCCTTTGCCGGTCAAGGTCAAAGCAACGTGCAAGTTACCACACAAGAAGGTACTGCAATCGATGGTAGCACCAATGCTCAAAGCTCCACCAGCAGCAACGTGCAACAACAAATTCAAAACGCACAGAAAAAAGCCGGTGCTTATCGTCCTGGCAGATACTACAACGGCGCTTGCAGAGGTGGATCTAATGCTCAATCTCAAGGCTCTGTACAACGTACAAGCCAAAGCGGTGCAGCGATTGGCGGTTCTGTGAATGCTCAAGATAGCGTTACCACAAGCAATCAGCGTCAAATTTTAGCTGCGGGCTGCCGTTAATTACTGCATAAGTTTATCAGGCGTTACCTACTTAATAAAAGAATCACCCAAACGATTCCACAAGTCAAATAACGCCTTCTTTTTCATCAACAACACTCACACACAAGTAAATCAGGTTTAAAACAATGTTGAAGAATTTTGCTTTCGGTATCTTAGCTGCTGCTTTAGCGATCGCTCCTGGTGCTGCCTTTGCCGGTCAATCTCAAAGCAACGTGCAAGTTACCACACAAGAGGGTGCTGCAATCGATGGTAGCACCAATGCTCAAAGCTCCACCAGCAGCAACCGTCAACAACAAATTCAAAACGCACAGAAAAAAGCTGGCGGATACTACAGCCCATACTACCGCAAAGGTAACACAAACCAATCTCAAGGCTCTGTCCAACGTACACGCCAAGATGGTGCTGCAATTGGCGGTTCTGTGAATGCT
>NZ_JBPAOH010000383.1:0-838 GCF_050875635.1 Tolypothrix sp. VBCCA 56010 | reverse complement strand
GAAGTTGCGGTTGCACTACTCGCAACCGCCAATTTGTGATTGGCGATCGCATGAATCAGCAGGTGCATAGCACTTGGATTCCCATAACCCGCAACTTGGGTTACTAGCCTAAAAGTGGTGAAGCGCCAAGCGTCCGGCTAAGGACAACGAAAGTGAACTCCTTTATCCTTCGTTAAGGAGAACCAGCGTAATCAGGCTGCTCGCTGGGAGCGAAATATGCTCGCGGGAACGGTAGATGGCAGAAGAATCCCTTGAGGAACGCTTTGCACTAGAAAACCTGTTAAAAACATTAGGTAATAACTGGATTCACCAGAAGTTACGCAGTATTCCAATCCCTAAAAAGGACGCCCGTACTAGGATGCTAAAAATTCCCGGCGTTGCTGAATCAAAGTATGAATCATGCGATCGCCTCAAGAAAAGCGGGCGCAGTGCGCCCGCAGTGCATCGTCACCATACTTAAGATAATGTATTACTAACCGAATTGAAAATTTCAGCATTTATTCTGACGCGCGAATAACAGAATGTTTTTCTATGTAATCGAGCTAAATAATGTCTTAAACGACTATTTTATCCTTCTACTCTAGTCATATATATTTTACTAACAATATGGTCTTCATCACTAATAAAACATGGATAGACTGGATAGCCATCTGTGACATAAAAATAATAATTCCAACATTTTATGATATTCTATTATAATTTAAATGTTTCAGAACTTCTATCTCCTAAAACCCCGGTTATAATACCTGGAACATGCTTATTTACTGCTGTCCATAACCAAATTTTGTTTTTTTTGACCAATAAAAGTTTCTAATTAATCTACCTGAGTTATTTCCGG
>NZ_JBPAOH010000382.1:0-838 GCF_050875635.1 Tolypothrix sp. VBCCA 56010 | reverse complement strand
CGTGGAAGCCTGTGGACGGGATCTGCCTGGGGGACCGATTGAAACAGGAAATAAACCTCATCTTGGCGCTTTGTCCAAGATTGTATAAGTTTTATAGAGCGGTAAAGTAAGCTTGCTGCTAGCAAGTAAACATACGCTTGTCGTCGGTCAAAGTCAGTTTGACCAGTCTTAAAATCCAAAATGTGCAGTGTGCCATCTTGCTCTTCAAAAATGCAGTCAATAGCAGCGAATAAGTTAAATTGATAATTACCCTGTTCAATTAAAATCGGTTCTGGAAATCCCTCGTCGCCTCGACTCAACTTGATAATGTTCTTCCCAAAGAGAATGGGATTTGCATGGTAGTTTTTCAAGATAGAAATTACTCGCTCCTGAACGACCCCTGACTCTTGGTTTAATTGCAGAATTTCTGCCACTTTCGCAACAGCATCGCTGCCGTACAACATCAGGGGGTCTCGGTGAAATTCATAAACTCCCCGTTGTGCCAATAGACCAATCCGCTGAGGTGTCGTGTCAGTTGCCAAGAGTGCTACAACAGATGGTTCTTTCTTACGAGCCTTAGTAAAGCCCCGCTTCATATCACAATGCCAACGCTCTTGCCCTACTGGTGGAGCGAACTGTAACCACAGGTTGTAACTAGCAAACGGTCGCCAAGGTGTTGGCATTTTCTTTCCTCCGATGTCTTGATGCTAGAAAAGTCGTGAAAGTGTGCGGACAGAATCTTCAGCTTTGCGCAAGCTTCACGTGAAAGTCTTCCGGGGGAAACTTCCCCCGAAGAGCTTTCACTTTTATGTACCCCATAGTCAGTGTCCAATTCGTTTGTTGACTAAGGTAGTCAACC
>NZ_JBPAOH010000381.1:0-840 GCF_050875635.1 Tolypothrix sp. VBCCA 56010 | reverse complement strand
ACTTTGGCAAAAATATATTAACCCTGTGTTGTGGGTTATCTTGGGTTATCAATAGGACTTACGCACGCTCTCAAATTTCTTATCTTGTGCATTGACGTAAAGCTTGCTGGTCTGGGTTGTTTCCCCCGGCAGACTTTACGAAAATACGTCGTTTCAGGCTTTGATCAATTATCCTTTGATAAATAGCGATCGCCTAAAAACAGTCGAAAAATCAAGGTTTAATGCCTGAAATCTATACCACACATTTGGTATTTCCTGTCAATGCGTGAGTCCTAATAAAGCCAAATTTCATCTGTTAAGGTTTAGGCGCAAGGAAAAGTTACAGCCAAATAAAGGGTGCGATCGCAAGTAAGCCTTGTTCAAGTAAGAACGATTAAGTTAAATAGCTAGTAAACCATTCAGGTAAGCGCAACGAACAGACAGAACCTGATTGAGATTTTCAGCTTTCCATTGTGCTCCAGAGATTTTGATTCGTTTGCCAAGGACTTTGATTGCTGACTCTACTGCACCTGAACCAATGGAACATAGCTGTTCAGCTTGATAATATTCGTAGTTGACAATCCGATTGCGATGTTTGTCAAGATAGGCACAAAAATTTTTCACTTGTTTACCTCGACAATTAACTAATAAAGCCTTAGTTGCCTCGACATTACCTTGCCAAAGAAGAGTTTCAGCCTTTTTAAGCCGCTTGATTGATCCACCAACTTTATAAAGATTTTCTTTAAGATGATACCAGTCCAAGATTTCCCAGCGTTTTTGCTCTATACCAAAGTCTTGGACTAAATTCCAAACTCCTGGATGACCATCTCCCAAACAAACAAGTGGGTTGAGCAATTTTTG
>NZ_JBPAOH010000380.1:0-841 GCF_050875635.1 Tolypothrix sp. VBCCA 56010 | reverse complement strand
CGTTTAAGTAAGCGACGCACCAAAATACTGAACCATAGCTCGATTTGATTGAGCCAAGAGGAGTGTTTTGGTGTGTAAACAAAGCGAATTCGATGGGACGTATCTTGTAAAAATTCTGCTCGGGTTGCCATTGACTGGAGAATACCCTGCTGACCTTTAATACCGAGATTCTGATGAATTTGACAAACATTAGCTACCCATCTGACAAGTGACTCTGACTGGTGAGTATTTAACTGTTCCAAAAGAAAAATCCACTCCCCATTAGGGTCAGATGCTACAGTTTGTTGAATATGAGCTAAAAAATCTTCTTCTGTGCGAGTTTGACCAATTGAGGGGGAAATTACTTGTGCAGTAGCAACTTCTAAATTTGCGATTAAGCATTGAGTACCGTGACGCTTGTACTCAAATTCCTGACGCTCAACTTGTCCTGGTTCCATTGGTGCAGTGGTTGCTGCTCGCTCTAAGGCTTGAATTCCAGTCTTTTCATCTGTGCTAATCACATGCACTCCCATTGAATGCAACTCGAAAGCCTGGGCATACAAATCACACACTGTTGTTACCTGCTGTTCAAACTCTTTGGGATCTTGAGGATTGGCATTAAGCCAGTATCGGCTACGATGAGGTTTTAAATCGGTTTCTTTTTAAAAATCGCTGCACACTACCAGCAGAAATACTTTCTACAACCCCTCTTTTGATCGCTGCGTCGGCTAATTCCTCTCCACTCCAATGGCTTATCGGATATCCTGAGGCTTCTGGCTTTTCACAAGCTATTGCTATGATCTGAGTAACCTGCTCGGCACTAAACTTTACTGGTGCACCCTCTCGCGGTTGATCCCAAAGT
>NZ_JBPAOH010000379.1:0-870 GCF_050875635.1 Tolypothrix sp. VBCCA 56010 | reverse complement strand
TTGACACTCCCCTGCCTGAATAGATATCGCTTCGCTCATCTATTCGGAAAGGCAGGGGATTCTTCATTCACCGTCAGAACTTGCTCTAACAGGCTTACGCCAATTAGCGTAGTGGTTCCGACTCCTGAAGCGTTACTTTGCTTGTGCCCCAAGCTAGCTTTTGCAAGATTCAGAATATTTATCGCCGCATTATGATCGCGTTGTAACTCACAACCACATCCACAAACATGGGAGCGAGTTGATAGTGATTTTTTCACAATCGCACCGCAATCACTACATTTTTGAGATGTCATTTTAGGATTGACAGCAACAACTGTAGATTTAAATTTATCTGCAAAATATTCTAACCAACGACGGAATAGACTCCAAGAAGCATCATTAATACTCTTGGCTAAACAATGATTTTTTACCATGCCTTTAACATTTAAATCTTCATAGGCTACTAAGGCGTTAGCCTTGCATACGCAGCGTCCTAGTCTCTTAGAATGCTCATTACGTTGCCTACTTACTTTTAAATGCTTCCGCGCATATCTGGCTCGCGCTTTCCGTCGTTGATTTTTACCTTTCTCCTTTTTGTAAATCTGTCTCTGAGCGTGTTGAATTGCTTTTTCAGCTTTCCTCAAAAATCTAGGATTCTCCTCATGATTGCCATTGGAATCAGAGTAGAAAAACTCTAAACCTACATCTAAACCGATTTCATCATCAGAAATTCTAGATTCAGATTCCGCATCTATATCAACGCAAAATTGGCAATAGTAGCTATCGGCTTTTTTGATTAATCTAACACGCTTAATCAGTTTAACTGGGTAAGTCTGGATATCCCATTTACCTAGTAGTTTTACTTTACCGATATCTTTTTTATCAGTAAAC
>NZ_JBPAOH010000378.1:0-873 GCF_050875635.1 Tolypothrix sp. VBCCA 56010 | reverse complement strand
CGTAGGCGAAGGTGGTCATGCGGTTCAGGGGGTCGGTGGCGCTCGTGACGCGCTCGCTGCTGTCGTACGTCCAGCTCCACACGTTGCCGCGCAGGTCGGTCTCGGTGAGGATGTCGTGCGTCGCGTTGTAGGTGAACTGCCGCGTGAAGTTTTGTCCGCCCAGCGCGGGGTAGGTGACGCCGGTGAGTTGCCCGGCACCGTTGTAGCTAAAGCTCCAGACCCGCGAGGAGGGGTCGGTGATGTTGCTGACGCGTCCGCTGGTGTAGGCGAAGGTGAGGGCGCGGCCATCCGGCGTGGTGATGCTGGTGATCTCGCCGCCGGTCCCGCGGTTCACGGTCACCGTGTTGCCGTTGCGGTCGACGACCGAACTTAAGCGACCGGCGGTATTGAAATTCCACTTGCGCTGGTTCTTGAAGGTAAGCGTCCAGGTGCTGTTGCCGTTGCGAACTAGGGTGTGGTACCAGCCGGCGGGCGGGGTGAAGGTCCCGCTGGTCTCGGCGTAGGGCACGGTGAGGCCATCCGGCATGCGCAGGGTCGCACTAACGCCCGCCGAATGCGTGATGCGGGCCTCGTACGTGTGCGACCAACCGTGGCCGAAGACATCGTTCAAGTTGCCGAGGCTGCCGTGCAAAAGCGTGAAGTCCACGGCGGTATCCCCGCGCCCGTTCCACTTGACCATCGGGAGGCGGGTGAGGTGGCCGCCGGTGTGGGTGTTAGACTGACCGCTGAGGCCACCCATTCCGCTGGGGCCCGTACCGGGCGACCCGGTTCCACCGCTACCGCTACCGCCGCTTCCGGCCGAGCCCTCGCCGGGGCCCTGTCCGCCACCCCCGGTTTGGGTACCTCCGCTTTGCAGGACCAAAGCGGGCGAAA
>NZ_JBPAOH010000377.1:0-880 GCF_050875635.1 Tolypothrix sp. VBCCA 56010 | reverse complement strand
CTAGTACAGGGTGGCGGAAATAAACCGACCATTTTTGTGAGAGACTAAGCAAGAAGGGTCAAAACCCTTATGGGTAGTTTTTAAGGAATCAAGGTGTGGCAAGGTTAGCTCCAAAATCATTAGAATTGCTCTGTGGTGAACAGGACGAACTACAACATTTACTTAGTAGGCACAGTACACCACAGCAAATCGCACTGCGAGCAAAAATTATTCTACTTGCCTGGGAGGGCAAAAATAACCGTGACATTGCTCGAACGTTGAATATTAGTAGAGATATGGCTCGGACGTGGCGAAACCGATGGTTAGAATTAGGCGATCGCCAATTACCAGTGATGAAAAAATTGAGCGATGCAGAACGCGGTGGCGCACCAGCAAAATTTAGTATGGAGCAAATCGTCGAATTATTTGCGCTCGCGTGTTCAGATCCAGCAGAGCAGGGGCGACCGATAAGCCATTGGACGGCACGAGAACTTGCCGAGGAAGTAGTCAAACGGGGCATTGTTGAAAACATATCTCAACGCCATGTCGGAAGACTATTGGAAGAAGCTCAAATCAAACCACATCAGAACCGTTACTGGTTGACCCCCCCCCCCAGATGACGAATTTGATGCCAAGGTTCACAACATCACTAATTTATATTTAACTGCTTTTGAACGTGCCGTTGAGGGAGAACGCACGATATGTATCGATGAAATGACGGGTATTCAAGCCCTACAGCGTGTAGAAAAAGACCTGCCACTAAGACCTGGAAAAGTGTTAAGGCGAGAGTTTGAATATATTCGTCACGGTACACAAACCTTAATTGCAAATTTTGATGTCGTCACAGGTCAAATTGTTAGTCCAACTTGTGGAGACACGAGAACCGAAGAAGATTTTACCC
>NZ_JBPAOH010000376.1:0-887 GCF_050875635.1 Tolypothrix sp. VBCCA 56010 | reverse complement strand
ATAGCTTGGTAGTTAAATTTGACAATGTTTTTCTCGTCAATATAACTAGGTGGCTTTGGGTAACCAGTAAACTTTTTTGGGTCTAATTTGTAGACCTCCATAGCTTTGTAATAAGCACTCCAGGCATCAGTGTTCTGTTTTAAAACCAGCTGAGCAACTTTTGCAGGCATTGCTGCATAATTACTATCTAATTTAAACATCACATCTAATTTAGCCTGAGATTGCGTACCCCAACCATAGAAGAAGCCTTGACGTTGTGTAAATTGAACTGTGTTGTAAAGTTTACTCGATGCAGTAGTAATGTCCTCACAGTAAGGAAACCACTCGTGACCGTATTTAATTGTGTGTTTTTCTACATTTTGCATAGACACAAATGAACAAGCAAATTTCGACCTAAAATCATTATCAGATACCTGAATATATTTCTAGATAAAATAAAACATTTACTCATCAGTTTTTGACTGCAATGTCTCGACTATCTTCTCAGTTTTTCTTTTAGCTCGTCTTTGACCATAAAGTCTGGCAGCAAACGATGTGATAATTGCCACTAAGTCTGTCATCAGTTCATCACGACCATTTTCAGCAAGGTTAACTACCTCTAAAGTGACACCGCATCTAGTAAGTAATAGATCAATATAGTGTGTACCAAATCGTCCTAATCTGTCTTTGTGTTCTACTATTAAATATTGGTAGTTTTCTTGTTTTAGTAACTTTTCTAGTTTCTTACGATTATCGTTTAACCCGCTCCCTACCTCTTTTACGACGTGAGCTATTTGATAACCTTTGGCTATGGCATAATTGGTCAATCTTTCTGCTTGACGGTCAAGGTTATCTTTATTTTCAGCAGAAGAAACCCTAGCATAAATTGCAGCTTTATGTAACTTATC
>NZ_JBPAOH010000375.1:0-911 GCF_050875635.1 Tolypothrix sp. VBCCA 56010 | reverse complement strand
CTGTACAAAGATGGCTACGCCAATATAGAAATGGGGGACTTGAAGCAATGCTCAAGCTTGGTATCCCTACAGGCAGACCAAAAATTATTCCAGATTGGGTAGTTGAGCGATTAAAGCGTGAACTATGTGAACAAGAAGGTTTTTCGAGCTACGGCGAGGTACAAACAAAGGTTGCGAGCAGAATTAGGAATTGAAGTTAATTATGATGTAGTTCATAATCTAGTTCATGACAAACTTAAAGCAAAACTTAAGGTGGCACGACCTCGAAGCTACAAGCAAGACCCGGATGAGGTAAAAAACTTTAAAAAAAAACTGCCATCTACATTACAATCGCTGATTAATCAGCGGTTAAAACAATCGAAGCAATTTTCAATTATCAGATATTGGTGCCAGGACGAAACGCACTTAGGTTTAAAAACTATTGAAAGAAGAAAACTAACAATTAGAGGAGTAAAACCCGTAGGATGTCTCCAATGGTCACGGTCAGCTTATTATCTTTATGGAGTCCTAGAACCACTTACGGGGGCAAGTTTTTTCTCCGAATTTTCGCACCTAGATACTGAATGCTTTCAAGAATTTTTAAATCAGTTTTCACAACAGTTTCCGCAAGATTTACACGTTTGGCAACTGGACAATGGTGCTTTTCATCAAGCCAAATCGTTAAGAATTCCTGAGAATATTATTCTTTTATTTCAACCACCTCATTGTCCAGAACTTAATCCAATTGAAAGATTTTGGGAGCATCTGAAAGAGTATTTAAAATGGGACTTGTTTACTACTTTAGATTCACTTAAAGATAAAGTTAATAACATTCTGCGATCGCTCGATAAAGATGTTGTCATTTCCCTGACTTGTTGGGATTACTTGAAAGATGCCTTATTTGTGGCGCAATTTTAACCAAATGGTATAAG
>NZ_JBPAOH010000374.1:0-915 GCF_050875635.1 Tolypothrix sp. VBCCA 56010 | reverse complement strand
AGAGGATGTCTGAAAAGTAAGGAAGCTCACGTCACGGTATTCTGTCAGTAGAAAAAACACTTAAGTAGACAGCGTGACGAAAGCAATGAATCCATCTTACCCAAGTAACCTGACATTAGAACAATGGGAAGTCTTATCAAGACTGATTCCTGAGTCAAAACCAGGTGGTCGTAAACGTAGCGTTGATATGCAAGCAATCGTTAACGCAATCCTTTACATCTTGTGTGCGGGTTGTGCATGGCGAATGCTCCCAAACGATTTCCCCAAGTGGAAAACTGTGTATCATTACTTCCGACAATGGCGAAAAGATGGAACATGGCAAAAAATTCATGAAAGGTTACGTTTGTGGGTACGTGTTAGTCAAGATCGAGAACCATCTCCATGCCTAAGCAATTATGGATAGTCAAACCGTTGAAACGGCAACAATGGTTTCCCAAGAAGTTGGTTACGACTCTGGCAAAAAAATTAAGGGGCGCAAACGGCACATACTCGTAGACACCTTGGGTTTACTGTTAGTCGTGGTAATAACTGCTGCTGATACAAGCGAACAAGCAGGTGCAAAACAAGTACTTTTGAAGCTGGACGCAGTACGCGATCGCTTTCGTCGGTTAATCAAAATCTGGGTTGATGGCGGCTATCGCGGCAAGAATTTTCAGCATTGGGTGATTGATGTCTACCGATGGATTTTAAGTGTTGTTACCCGCCATGAACAACAGAAAGGTTTTGTTGTACTCCCCAAACGTTGGTTAGTTGAGCGAACTTTTGGCTGGTTTAACTGGTGCCGACGATTGAGCAAAGATTATGAAATTCTACCTGAGACGACTGAAGCATTTATTTATGTTGCCATGATTCGTTTGATGCTAAAGCAACTTGCGTAATTAAAATCACCTATCTAAAACTTCTCAGACATCCTCT
>NZ_JBPAOH010000373.1:0-921 GCF_050875635.1 Tolypothrix sp. VBCCA 56010 | reverse complement strand
AGTGGGGAAACTCCTTTAAGTAAGTTGGCTGGTTGAAGGAAGAATCCCACGGCTTTTTATGAAAACGAGCGAAGCGATGTTTTCGTAGCCGTGGGAGTGTCAAGAGGCAATTCTCGATACCATGCAGTCAGCTTACACTCAAACTCGCAATCAATACGAGAAAGCGCAGGCGAAAATTAAAGAAAGACTCGATAAACTCGCTTTAGAAGTTCTGGGAAAGAATGAAGCCGTAAATTCTGACCAATATCAGTCTTTGGTTGATAGCTTTATGGCAAGAGAAGGCGTGGAATTGTTAGATCCGACTAATATCTCTAAAGAAATAGAAAGACGAACGATATTTATTGAAGAGTTCAAATCGACATGCGATCGCGTACTTTCCATCAGCAATGCCACGACAACTGTAGAAATCCCAGATTAGAATAATACTTGCTGGTCACTCGAAAATCTCTGAATTTATGGACTGCCTGAAAAGGCAACGAACTTAGGATTCGTCTCTAACTTTAAAGCTCAAAGGTTAACGCTCATCGCTTAAACCTTAACGCTCAAAGTTTAACTTGTTAAAGTTCAAATTTTAAAGTCTAAAGCTCGATGAAATCCAGGACGACGGTTATAGGTTCCATAAAGCCTTGGGGTTTCCACCTGGCTGAGTGGTCAGCATTTTAAAGCTTTTAACTATGCGAATGTGGTGTAGCGGTAGCATGTGAGTCTTCCAAACTCTTGGCACGAGTTCGATCCTCGTCATTCGCTTTAATAGTCTTGTAGCTTCAACGGTAGAGCATTTGCATACTGGTTGCAAGTTCGATTTTTATCAAGACTATTAACCCAAGTTGCTAGTTATAGATTCAAGCGATCGCATGGGGTAAGTTAAGCAATAAAATCCCCTCCAGAGAGAAAAGTAGGAGGGGAAAATGCGCCTGGGAA
>NZ_JBPAOH010000372.1:0-935 GCF_050875635.1 Tolypothrix sp. VBCCA 56010 | reverse complement strand
AAGCATAAGTACTTTTAAGATATTTAGTATCACCTAGCACCTAAAACTACGCAATGGCTGGTTAGCGATCGCCTTGAGGAGAAAACTTTTTGGTTTACTGACTCGTACCAACTACCAAACCCAACTAACCAAGTTAGCCCGGATATCTGCCTAATTTACCTAACTTATAAAGGAAAACAAGCCATGCAATTACTGACACATATCTGCAACGAGACTGGATTAACTCTTGATGATGCTCGGCTGATTCTGATCAACGTCCGAGAAGACTGGTCTAGTACCCAGACTATTACCGATAGCGAAGCCGACTTAATCCGTCAAAGCGCACGCGCCACCTTGCCAGAAAGTAACGGTAATATTACCCCGGTCGCTGGCATGAGTATTGACCAGCAAGAGCAACTGATTGACAACGCATCTCAAGTTCTAGGCTTACCGCTAGTACTGGCAGCAATGCAAGAAATCAAAGCCGTTGACACCTTAGAACAAGTCAAGAATGCAATCATCCTCAATAGCATCGACCGCAGGCAAGGAGAGCTAGATGCAGCCATCAAAGGTCGCTCACAATCCCGCCAGCAAGCTTACTTAACAGCGATTGAAGACCTCGCTTCGCAGATGCAAAAGCCTGTCTCAGTGGTTGAAGAGATGAAAGCCGACATTGATGCTACTAACGATAAGTTAGCGTTGCTGTTGACTCAAATAAGAGCGGGAAAGTAGTCGTTGTCAGGGATAAGCCTATGAACCACCTAATCGGCATCTCAGGCATCACCACGCTCGGCACAGTAAGCGCGATCGCCACTGTTGCAGCCGCCGCTATCAACCCAATCGGGGCAGCCTTATTACTAGTACAGGGTGGCGGAAATAAACCGACCATTTTTGTGAGAGACTAAGCAAGAAGGGTCAAAACCCTTATGGGTAGTTTTTAAGGAATCAAGGTGTGG
>NZ_JBPAOH010000371.1:0-939 GCF_050875635.1 Tolypothrix sp. VBCCA 56010 | reverse complement strand
ACCACAAGTTGGGGTTGCGCTACGCGCAACCCCAACTTCGACTGAATCAAAAATGCAATTACTGAATCGGTTTAGAGTATCATAATTTGCTTATTCCATAAATGCCTGTTGGAGGGTAAATGCAAAAATAAATGCTTCAACTTTCAGCAAAAACCCCTCATCAGTGACCGCATGAATGAATTTTGGAAAAACAGCCGTGATACCACTGAATACGGTTTCAATGTAATGTCGAGTAGATTGTTTAATGTATTGATTCGCTTGGTAGGTCTTGACGCTTGGAATTCTTCTTACGCATTACTTTCAAGAATATTTGACTACTTTTTTCCAGGTCATCCTCAACGGTATAATCAGTATAAGCTGAATCAGCGTATACTTCACTACCAGGTCGTAGATTTAACGGCAAGGCATTCAGCGCACGTACATCCGAAGCGCTACCAGGCATAAACACAAATTCGACGCGACGTGTCGGCGGACAGAAGATTCTGTCCGTCGAACCGTCGCCGGGATACCAATGAGTGGTCGTTAATAACTGAACTCGAACTCCGTAAAAATATCGTTTTTTCGATGCAATGTAACCCGGAGGCGGAGCGTCTCCGGCTCCGCTCTATGTTCTTTCGATTCAATTAATTTCACATTAAAAATACGGATATTATCACAAATTGCTACGGGAAATGAGTCTAAAAGATATTCAGTACAATCACTAGCTTCTTTTAATATCATCCCTATTTGATGAAACAAATCATTAATTAGCATGCAGATACCGTGTAGTCGTCGATTAAATCGTGACTTTTCTAACATGTTATGTATTAATTTATGGTATGAGCATGTAGTTACAAGCCTTGGTGTGATTGCCACCAAAGAACATTGCAGCACAGACCGCAGTTGTAATAATTTCTGCATCGCTCCGGAATTCTCCGGCAATCTTCGTCATGAGCGATC
>NZ_JBPAOH010000370.1:0-987 GCF_050875635.1 Tolypothrix sp. VBCCA 56010 | reverse complement strand
ATGACAGCAACGGGAGCGTATTGGTCAAGTCGGGTAAATCTATTAAAATTCCTACTCTCGGCACATTTCGACTTCAGGAACCGCTAAAAGAAAATTATATCAGTCAGACATTTACGATATCTCGTGAAGAGTCAAGCGCATGGTATGTTTCTTTTGCCGTGGATGCTGAACGAATACCACCGATCATGCATGAAGTTGTGCAACCCGTAGGCATTGATTTGGGCGTGAAAACGTTTGCTACAGTCAGCGATGGAACTGAGATTGAAGCTCCGAAGCCCTATAAGATAGCGAAAACCAAGCTAGGGGATCTCCAATATCGAAACCGTAATAAAAAGCGCGGGAATAGAAAGACTGGAGAGAAAGCTTCAAATAATGCCAAAAAGTATTACAAAAAATTGGCAAGTTTCCACAAACAGATTGCGGACAAGCGGCAAGATTTTTTGAACAAGACAACGACGAGTATTTGCAAGAAATATGCCCACATTAAGATCGAAAATCTTAATGTCTCCGGCATGATTGCCAACCGCAAGCTATCATCGGCTATCAGTGATTTAGGGTTTTACGAGTTCCGCAGACAACTCGAATATAAAACGCCAATCTTCGGCTCTAAATTAGATATTGTTGACCAATGGTATCCGTCTTCAAAACAGTGCCGAAAATGTGGGCATAAACACAGCGAACTGAAACTAAAAGACCGCGTGTTTAATTGTCAAGGCGGTTCGCCGGACAGAAGCTTCTGTCCGGCGACACGCCGCCAGAATGCAACCATAGCGAAGATAGAGATTTGCACGCGGCGATCAATCTTGCAAACGCACCGGATGGAAAATGCAGTAGGGTCGGTTCGCCAAGGCGGTTCGCCGGACAGAAGCTTCTGTCCGGCGACACGCCGCCCGAACTTAACGCTTGTGGACTGCAAGGAGCCGACTCCCCAGGTTGAAGCAAGAAATGTTGAGCGATGTCCAAGGATGTCCAGTAAATATAGAACAG
>NZ_JBPAOH010000369.1:0-995 GCF_050875635.1 Tolypothrix sp. VBCCA 56010 | reverse complement strand
AAATGTTTGGGGTAGTCGGCTTGGGTTTTGTTGAATTCCACCAGTATCTGATGTTGTTCGGTGGCAGTCAGTAGCGCTAAATCTGATAGCTTCTGTTGGGGATTGGCGACAATTGCCGAAAGCAGAGTTTGATAATGCCCTGCCATCCGTGTGATGGTAGCAGCATCAAACAAATCTGTATTGTATTCGATTGACCCGCTTAATCCAAGGCTTGTGTTTTCTAGCGATAAAGTTAAATCAAACTTGGCTGTCTCGCTAACAAGTGGAAACCCCAAGAGCGTTAAGTCAGTCAGATCCAATTCTGGCATCGGTGCATTTTGCAGCACAAACATCACTTGGAACAGTGGTGTGTAGCTCAAGGAACGTTCTGGCTGCAATTGTTCGACTAACTGCTCAAAGGGTAGGTCTTGATGAGCGTAAGCACCGAGTGCCACTTCCCGCACTTGCGATAGGAAATCGGCAAAGCTGGGGTTGTTTGACAGATTGCTGCGTAGCACTAAAGTGTTGGCAAATAATCCAATTAACTGCTCTGTTTCGCCACGATTGCGGTTGGCAATTGGTGTGCCCACGCAGATATCAGTTTGCCCGGTGTAGCGACTCAGCAATGTTTGAAATGCTGCCAGCAACGTCATGAACAAGGTTACTCCTTGTCGCTGGCTCAAGGCAAACAGTGCCTCGCTGTGTTCAACACAGATGGCGAATTCGAGAGTAGCCCCCTTATACGTTTGAATTGCCGGTCGCGGGCGGTCTGTTGGTAGTTCCAACAAAGCAGTCGCACCCGATAGTTGTTGCTTCCAGTATGCTAGTTGCTTTGTCAGTACCTCCCCTTGTAGCCATTGCTGCTGCCACACGGCAAAGTCGGCGTACTGAATTGGCAATTCTGGCAGTGCAATTGCTGTAGAGTTGCACGTAGCTTGGTATACTGCTGCTAACTCCCGCACCAGCACGCCGATTGACCAACCATCTGAAACAATATGGTGCATCACCACCAGCAA
>NZ_JBPAOH010000368.1:0-1002 GCF_050875635.1 Tolypothrix sp. VBCCA 56010 | reverse complement strand
TGCCCATTGGTGTCAACTTAAGCAAAAAGTCAGCATAAGATGTAATCTAAGAACATTGGGTTTGATGTGATTAGTGATACATAATGAGTACAAAACGTCCAGCGCGAAAAGGAAACCCAGACCTGCGGCAGCAAAAACATGTGCCAGCACCACCAATTGAGCAAATCGAGAAAGAACTATTTTTATTACTGTCACCCACAAATTTTAAACCGCTAAAATCATGTTCAGCTAAGGATGAAAAAAAACTGCGATCGCGAATATTGACATTACCAGTAATGATGGCAGTAGTATTAAGTCTTGTGTATCGTCAAATTCCCGGAATTAGAGAAGTACGAAGGATCTTATCTGAAGAAGGATTACTGTGGGTAGGACGTATTGAAGTCAGCGCCCAAGCAATCTCTAAAAGACTTCAAACACTACCAATTAAATTATTCACACAAATCTTTGAGCAAGTAATACAAACAATTCAGGGACAACAACAGCTAAGTACAATTCCTCCAAATTGGCAACCAGTATCTCAGAGATTTACAGCCATCTGGATAGCCGATGGTTCAACTCTAGAAGCCCTTAGAAGGAAACTAAAAGCACTCAAAGACACAGAGAAAACTGTGGCAGGAAAAATTATGATGGTGGTGGCAGCATTTACCCACCAGCCAGTTGCAACTTGGTACACAACTAATATCAAAGCCAATGATAAAACTTGGTGTGACTCCTTACTTGAACGCTTGCCAGTAGGTGGATTATTGATTTTTGATTTAGGATTTTTTAAATTTCCTTGGTTTGATGGATTCACTGCAAGTAACAAGTTTTTTGTGACACGGCTGCGAGAAAAAACTGCTTACACAGTCAAATATTGTTTGTCAAGTGGTCAATTCTATCGGGATGAAATTATCACTATGGGCGAATACCGTTCTCATCCCTGTAAGCATCCAGTTCGCCTAGTTTCTGTCTTGTGGGGTGCCACTTGGTATTACTACCTCACCAATGTAGTTGACCCCCAAA
>NZ_JBPAOH010000367.1:0-1025 GCF_050875635.1 Tolypothrix sp. VBCCA 56010 | reverse complement strand
CTAATGACAAATTCACGGTGGTGCTACGCGCCACCGCGATTTCGACCCAATCATCACGAGCAGTCTACTAGATCGGGTTAAGGTATTAATAATTTCTTACTAAAGAAATGCTTGTTTCAGGGTAAATGCAAAAATAAATGCTTCTAGCTTCAGTAGAAACCCCTCATAGGTGACTGCATGAATCGATTTGGGGAATAGACTTGTAATCGCGCTAAACACAGTCTCAACGTAATGGCGAGTTGATTGTTTCACGTATTGATTCCAAGGCTCGTCTTGACGCTTAGAGTTCTTCTTCCTCATCACTTTCAACGCGATTTGACTCGTCTCGAAGAGGTCATCTTCCGCAGTGTAATCAGTGTATGCGGAATCACTATAAACTTCACTCCCTGGGGGTAAATTTAACGGCAATGCATTTAGCGCCCGGACATCATTCGCACTACCAGGCAAGAATACAAACTCAACAGGGATGCCACTTTTAGTCGTTAATAACTGAATTCTAACTCCATAAAAATAGCGTTTTTTTGAGGCAATATAACCCCTGTAATCAGCTGAAGTAATTAACTTGATATTGAAAATACGTATGTTGTCGCACATTGCTATAGGGAATGAATCTAAGAGATACTCAGTACAATCACTACTCTGTTTTAGTATCATTCCTATTTGATGAAATAAATCATTCATCAGCATCGAGATACCGTGTAATCGCCGATTAAAACGTGATTTTTCCAACATTTTAGGAATCAGATTATGATCTTTCATATAGTTGCAAGCCGCGCTATGATTACCACTGAAAAACATTGCCGCAATCAAAGCCGTTGTCATAATTTCTGCATCACTCATCTCTCTGCGAGCATCTTCATGATGCCCAATCGCTTTCAAGAAGTCATCAGTGATAGCATAAACAGTAATTATTTCGTTTAACATCTTCCCCTCCGTTTTTGTTCCTGGAGGGGATTTTATGATGGATACTGACCCCATACACCAGCCCGAAGCACTGGCGGTCGCATAACTAGCAACTTGGGTTA
>NZ_JBPAOH010000366.1:0-1032 GCF_050875635.1 Tolypothrix sp. VBCCA 56010 | reverse complement strand
ATACCATTTCTGCATGAAGCTGCGCTAAATTAAGAACAAGGGTGCGTTTGGTTTAAATGTGATGGGTTTAAGATTGCAAGTCGAGATTAAAGAAAGCCTTGAAGAATTAGAAAAAGCCGTTAAATATGCGACGCAGGCAAGCACTAAAGAGCGATTACAAATGCTCTATTGGCTCAAAAGTAGTCAAGTCACAACTCGGAGTGCGATCGCAAAACGTTTAGGACGGGATGAAGCAACCATAACTCGAAGGTTTACGAAAGTATAAAGACGAGGGACGAAGTGGATTGCTATGTGTGAAACATGCACCTGGTAAAAAGTCTATAGTTAGTGGAGAAAATTTGGAACGGTTGAAACAGCGATTGCAGGAGCCACTTGGATTTCACAGCTATAGTGAGATTCAACAATGGCTTGAGAACGAACTAGGACTAACGATCGCCTACAAAACAGTTTATCAGCTTGTTCGCTATTCTCTGGGTGCCAAACTAAAAGTTCCTCGTCCCAAAAGCACCAAACAGCATCCAGAAAGCTTATCTCATTTTAAAAAAAACTTCCTCTAGCACTCAAATTTTTACAAGATGAATTTGGGTTAGGTAAGCGGCTTAGGTACATGTGCCAAGACGAAACCCGCTTGGGATTAAAAACGATTACGGGACGTTTGATTACTGCTGCGGGCGTAAAGCCCATAGGTTTAAACCAGTGGCAACGTGATAATTTTTACTTGTACGGTGTCGTCGAACCTCTAAGTGGGTACAGCTTTTTCTACGAGTTTTCTCATCTTGACGGAGATTGTTTCCAGAGGTTTTTAGAGTTGCTGTCGGCAGATATTGGCGAGGATGTTGCAGTTATCCAGTTTGACCAAGGCTCTTTCCATACAGTTAAAACTCTTGATTGTCCAGAAAATATTATACCTATTTTCCAACCACCCCACTCTCCAGAATTGAACCCAATTGAGAGGTTTTGGCAGTTTCTTAAAAATAAACTGCGATGGCAAAATTATCAAACCCTTGCCCAGTTGCGTCAGAAATTGGCTGA
>NZ_JBPAOH010000365.1:0-1054 GCF_050875635.1 Tolypothrix sp. VBCCA 56010 | reverse complement strand
ACGGAATCACCGTGGTCAGCAGCAGAGTTAAGAAGGCAGAGATTAGAATTAATTTTACTCGTGCTACAAGGACGACCGATAGTTTTAATCATTGATGAAACAGGAGATAAGAAAAAAGGAAACAAGACCGGAGGCGGAGCGTCTCCGGCTTTGCAGATTATGTCAAACGGCAGTATATAGTCAACTTGGGTAAAACAGATAATGGTATTGTTGCAGTCACAGCCTATGCAGTACTATCACCGAATGACGTTTCCATTAATGTTTGAAATCTACAAACCAAAGGAAAGACTACAGCCAGGAGATAAGTATCTGACAAAACCAGAAATAGCAGCGTTCCGGATGAGAAAATTGCTGTCTATGGGATGAGCGATTTAACCTTGTCCTGGCGGACAGTTTATATGGTGAGAGTGGTAAAAATTTTCTTCAAGTATTAAATGAATTAAATCTAAATTTTCTAGTTGCGCGACGGTAAGACCACAAAGCATGGGTATCTTCAGCCAACCCAGTTAAATATACAGAGTGGCGAAAGATAAGAGCGAGTATTTTCGCTCTTTAAGCACAGAAAATAGATATATTAGAGAAATAATTTGTAGCCAAGAGAAAGAAATTCGATATTGGCAAATAACAACTGATATTGAAGTTATTCCGAAAAACACAACTTGGTACGTAATGAGTAAATTTCCGGAAATTACGCAAGCGTGAGGTTGGGAATTTTTATGGGTTAAGAACCTGGGTCGAATATGGTTTAAAACAAAGTAAAAATGAATAAGTATTGCTGATTTTCGTGTGACTCATTACCCAGAAATTGAGAAATGGTGGTAGATGGTTTGTAGCGCCTATTTGTTGGTTAGTCTTCCCAAGCGAACAGTTACTTAAATTCCCACCACAATTCCGTTTCTAATTTCTCATTACATCCGTGGTGGAATAATGGGAATGGTTGGAATAGCATTCTTAATAACCGGCGGTTTGATAATTCAACATGAGTGTACTATTTAACCTGATTAAACCTTGGCTAAAAGTCTACACGATTCCTCAATTATAGTCGTGGATTTTT
>NZ_JBPAOH010000364.1:0-1071 GCF_050875635.1 Tolypothrix sp. VBCCA 56010 | reverse complement strand
ACCCAAGTTGCTAGTTATGCTTTAGAGGGTTCGCAGGCATAACATTAAAGCAATAAAATCCCCTCCAGAGTCAAAATCGGAGGGGTTTATGTTAAATGAAACTATTGCTATCTATGCTATCATCGACGACCTGCTCAAGGCGATCGCTCACAAAGAAGACTGTCGGAGAGAAATGAGCGATGCGGAAATTATTACAACGGCAATAATTGCGGCAATGTTTTTTGATGGCAATCATAGTAAGGCTTGCAGCTATATGAAAGACCATAAATTCATCCCACATATGTTAGAAAAATCACGATTTAATCGGCGATTACATAGAATCTCGATGCTAATTAACGATTTGTTTCATCAAATAGGAATGATACTAAAAGAGATTAGTGATTGTACTGAATATCTTTTAGACTCGTTTCCAGTAGCAATATGTGATAATATTCGCATCTTTAACGTGAAGTTAATCAAGTCAGAAGAGTATAGGGGTTACATTGCGTCCAAAAAAAGGTACTTCTATGGGGTGAGAGTTCAGTTATTAACGACCAAAAGCGGTATACCTGTTGAATTTGTGCTTATGCCCGGTAGTGCGAGTGATGTGCGTGCGTTGAATGCTTTAGCGTTAAATTTGCCACCAGGTAGCGAAGTTTATAGCGACTCTGCGTACACAGATTACACTGCGGAAGACAACCTGTTAGAGACTAGTCAAATTGCATTAAAAGTGATGCGGAAAAAGAACTCCAAGCGTCAAGATGAACCTTGGAATCAGTACATTAAACAATCTACTAGGCATTATATTGAAACTGTGTTTAGCGCTATTACTTGCACTTTCCCCAAATCGATTCATGCAGTCACTTATCAAGGGTTTTTACTGAAGCTTGAAGCATTTATTTTGGCTTTTACTCTGAAAAAAGCATTTCTGTAATAATTAATTATTAATACCTTAATTTAATTCAGTAGAATTCGCGCTCATTTGAGTTGAAGTTGCGGTTGCACTACTCGCAACCGCC
Organism: Tolypothrix sp. VBCCA 56010; assembly: GCF_050875635.1. Taxonomy (NCBI): domain Bacteria; kingdom Bacillati; phylum Cyanobacteriota; class Cyanophyceae; order Nostocales; family Tolypothrichaceae; genus Tolypothrix; species Tolypothrix sp. VBCCA 56010. The sequence goes on along the minus strand of NZ_JBPAOH010000364.1, from coordinate 73 downwards.
AATTTGTGATTGGCGATCGCATGAATCAGCAGGTGCATAGCACTTGGATTCCCATAACCCGCAACTTGGGTTA
>NZ_JBPAOH010000363.1:0-1083 GCF_050875635.1 Tolypothrix sp. VBCCA 56010 | reverse complement strand
TTGCTGTAGAGTTGCACGTAGCTTGGTATACTGCTGCTAACTCCCGCACCAGCACGCCGATTGACCAACCATCTGAAACAATATGGTGCATCACCACCAGCAACACGTGTTCTTTTTCTCCTAGCTTGAGCAAACTTGCTCGCACTAACGGGTCAACAGCCAAATCAAACGGTCGGCTTGCTTCTGAAATTGCCAGTTGTTGGCTAGTAATTTCTTGCTGTGTTTGGTCTAGCTGTTGCAAGTCTACAACTTGCAATGTTAAGGTCAAGCTGCTGACAATCACCTGCATCGGTTGCCCATCTACTGTCACGAAGTTGGTGCGTAGGGCTTCGTGGCGGTTGATGATCTCATTGAGACTGGACTCCAAAGCCGCAACGTTGAGCTGACCTTGAAAACGTACAGCCACCGGAATGTTGTAAAAGCCACTATCAACTTCTAACTGCTGTAGGAACCACAAGCGTTGTTGGGCAAACGATAGTGGCATTGACGACTGCCGTGCCACTTTTACTATTGGCGGAGTTTGTCTTTGTTGTCCTGTGTGCTGGTTCGTTTTGATGCACTCGGCTAAAGCAGCGACAGTGGGTTGCTCAAACAGGCTGCGTAATGGTAAGTCCACTGCAAATGTGCTTGCCACCCGCGAAATCAGTTGCGTTGCCAGTAGGGAATGTCCGCCACTTTCAAAGAAGTTGTCATAGACACCCACACGTTCTATACCCAGCAGCGATGCCCAGATGCCAGCTAGCATTTCTTCAATCGCTGTTCGTGGTGCCACAAAGTTGTGTGATTCAAGTTGCCCGGAGGGTGAGGGTAAGGCACGACGGTCAACTTTGCCATTGGGTGTAAGTGGCATCGCATCGAGCACCACAAAATAAGAGGGCACCATGTACTCGGGTAACTGCTGATGTAGGAAGTCACGCAACTGTGTAATGGTGGGTGCAGGCTCAGTCTGGGGTACAATGTAAGCGACTAAGCGCTTGTCGCCCGCAATCTCTTTGGCGATGACGACTGAAAGTTGCACGCTTGGGTGTTGGCGAAGTTGTGCCTCAATTTCTCCGAGTTCCATACGGAAGCCACGGATTTTGA
>NZ_JBPAOH010000362.1:0-1092 GCF_050875635.1 Tolypothrix sp. VBCCA 56010 | reverse complement strand
GTTATTCCTACCTGACCACCTATTTTCACGTCCTCATGTCCCCCCGTCCCCCTGTCCCCCTGTCCCCCTGTCCTCTTTCGCTAGCTTCAGACGATAGCCAATTCCATAAACTGTTTCAACCAGATTTCCTGGTGCTCCGACACTTCTAAGCTTCATTCGCAATCCTTTAATATGAGTGCGAACAGCTTCTTCACCTGGAGCGTCATTATAAGACCAAAGATGTTCTAAAATCATGCCGCAGCTAAATACGCGGTGACTGTTTCGCAAAAAAAGTTCTAGCAACGCATATTCTTTCGGCGTTAATGATAGCGGTTGTTCTGTGTAAGTAACTTCACAACTTGTCGGATCGAGCCGTAAATTACCCCATTCCAACACAGGTTGTGACGGAATAACACCCCGACGCAACAGCGCTCGCAGCCGTGCAATTAATTCCTCTTGATCGAACGGTTTAACCAGGTAGTCATCGGCACCTGCATCTAATCCTGTAGCCTTCTCGTGACTGCTATCGCACCCAGTCAACAACATGATTGGCATTTGCAAACCATGAAGTCTTATTTTACGGCAAAGACTAATACCATCTAACTTTGGGAGGATGACATCTAAAAGTATTAAGTCATAATCAAATATTTCCACTAAATCCCAAGCTGTTTCACCATCGGGGGCAATTTCCACTACATAGTTTTGGTTATTAAGAACAGCGACGATAGCCTCAGCAACAAACTCGTCATCCTCCACAAGTAATATTTTCATAAAATAAATTTGATTTATGGTTAATTTAGATGACAATTCTTGACAAAACTAATTAAAACGCAAGTTTTGCAAAAGTTACTATTAATATTCATCTTAGAAAGATAGTATAGTTTAATAAATATTGTTTTACAAATCGAATAATTGTGTTTACAAATGTTAAATAAACTCTATAAAAATAAAATCAGTTGTCATGGAAATTCCGGAGGGAAGTAACATTATCGTTGGTCAAACCCACTTTAATGAACTACCCCACCCTATAGAGGGATGGGGTTTCCAACTTCGCAGGGAATCGCATCTAGCAAAACCGAAGTTTTACCAGGTTGACTTATATTCCCTCCATTG
>NZ_JBPAOH010000361.1:0-1139 GCF_050875635.1 Tolypothrix sp. VBCCA 56010 | reverse complement strand
TTACCACAAATTCTGCAATATGTCAAATGCGGGAAAAATTGAGTTGCATAGAAGTGTCTGGGTATGTCGAGGATTAGTTACCACAAATTCTGCAATATGTCAAATGCGGGAAAAATTGAGTTGCATAGAAGTGTCTGGGTATGTCGAGGATTAGTTACCACAAATTCTGCAATATGTCAAATGCGGGAAAAATTGAGTTGCAAGACGCGATCGCCCATTGCCCATTGCCCATTGCCCATCGCCCATTGCGCTGTTACTGTAACTTTACGGTGACAGCAGAATTGTGCAAAAGCTTCGGTGATTGTTCGGTAGATAGGTTTGGTGTATATTGCGTTGCTATTTGTAACAATATTTGTAGGTATCCTTTTATGTTTTCATTAAGAACGTGAACTCAATAGCCACAAGAAGTCGCAAACAGCCCTGGTACGCCATCCCAGGCGAGTCATCACATGCCTATCAGTTGTTTTATCATTACGTCTGCATGGGTGTGGATGGCAAGAGGTCGTTGCGACAACTGGCTCAACAAATCGGTATGAACTGCCGCACGATCCAGTATTACTGCCAGAAATATCATTGGGTATCACGCGCACAGCAGTTTGACTTGCATAAAATTCAGAGGAAATTTGACAATCATGCCTAAAGCTTTAACCCCGACCCAAGCCCTTGAACAGAAAATCAAGGATATCGAAGCCGCGATCGCCGACAAAGAGCGCCAATTCCTCGCGCAATCAGAAGAAAATTCCCAGTTCGCGGAAGCCCTAAAAATCTTAAATTCCGGCACTGCCGCATATATTCCGGTTGGTCGCATTCTGCTTCTCGATAAAATCAACGCTCTGTTGAATGAGGCGAGTGATAAGGCAGATCGCGAGTACCGTTTACAAGTTACCCGGCAAGCGTTGGTAGAGGGTCAAGTTGCTGCCGCCAGCTTTCAAGCCGAGATTGAGCAATTGCGGCAGCAGTTGGCGATCGCCCAGAGCGAATTGGACTGGATGGAGAACTACCAGCCTCATGTTGAAAGATACCGCGCTGGCTTTTTGCAACCATCCCCAGAAGACGTTAAAAATGGTAAGGTCGCGGCTTTTGAGGCTGACATCAACCAACGACGGACACACCTGCTACGCGCTCAAGCATGGTTGAGT
>NZ_JBPAOH010000360.1:0-1159 GCF_050875635.1 Tolypothrix sp. VBCCA 56010 | reverse complement strand
CCCTGCCACTCACACCTAATGGTAAAGTTGACCGCAAGGCACTACCAGATCCCTCAGTCCAACTTGAATCACACAACTTTGTTGCTCCCAGAACACCCATTGAAGAAATGCTCGCCAGTACTTGGGCATCGCTGCTGGGTGTAGAGCGTGTGGGTGTCCATGACAACTTCTTTACCTTGGGAGGACATTCGTTACTGGCAACGCAACTGATGTCGCGCCTGCAAAGCACATTCTCCGTGGAATTACCATTGCGTAGCTTGTTTGAGTTACCGACTGTTGCCGCCTTAGCTGAGTACATTGCCACAGTACAACAAACCGGACAACAAAGACAAACACCAATTGTCAGAGTCCCACGGCAACCTGAAATGCCAGTGTCGTTTGCTCAACAGCGCTTGTGGTTCCTACAGCAGTTTGAGCCAGAAAGCGGCTTTTACAACATTCCAGTGGCGATGCGTTTTCAAGGTCAGCTCAATGTCGCTGCCCTTGAGCAAAGTCTCAATCAGATCATCAACCGCCACGAAGCCCTACGCACCAACTTTATTCAGGTAAATGGGCAACCAATGCAAGTGATTGCCAGCAGCTCGACCTTACCACTAGCAGTCTACGACTTGCAACAGCTAGAACCCACAGGGCGGGAAATCGCTTGCCGACAATTAATCATTGAAGAAGCAGCGCAACCGTTTGACTTGGCAAGCGATCTGTTAATGCGGGCTAGTTTGTTCCAGCTGACAGAAAAAGAACACGTCCTGCTGTTGGTGATGCACCACATAGTTTCAGATGGGTGGTCAATCGGCGTACTTATTCGGGAGATAGCAGCAGTCTATCAAGCTGGGTGCAACGAAATGCCAATTGCGCTACCAGAGTTGCCCATACAGTACGCTGATTTTGCTGTCTGGCAGCAGCAGTGGTTGCAACAAGAAGTGCTGGCACAGCAATTGACATACTGGCAGCAACAACTTGCGGGTGTTCCGGCTTTGTTGGAACTGCCCACCGACCGACCGCGACCTGCGATTCAAACTTACAAGGGGGCAACACAGACATTCTCACTCTCCTCTCAACTGAGTGCAGCGCTAACTGCCTTCAGCCAGAAACAAGAAGTGACGCTGTTCATGACACTCTTAGCAGCGTTCCAAACATTGCTGAGTCGTTACAGCGGGCA
>NZ_JBPAOH010000359.1:0-1180 GCF_050875635.1 Tolypothrix sp. VBCCA 56010 | reverse complement strand
CGGCTTGAAGATGTGTTTGAATCGTCGTTACTAGGAACCAGCGAAATAAGGCTGAATGCGCTGGAGCCAAAAGGCAAAGGATATGGAGTTGGCAAGTTTTTATTTGACCAACAAGCACTTCCAATAAACCCGGCGAACAGCATCACTCTAACGGTACATAGTATGGTCATTCGGAACGAGATAACCTCTCGTTTGCTCTCAGGAGGTCGAATACCTGAGCAGGTGCTAACCGTATGCAACGAGTAGGAGAGATTGGGTCAAAAGCGAACGTCTGGGGTAATGCCCAGAATATGCAGACAGACTCACGGTGATTTGGAAGATAAAGTCTCAAGTAGCGAGTATAAATGTCTAATACACAGTCTCAACAACTGATGGTGGAATGGCACAAAATTAACTGGCGCAAGCTAGAGCGTAATGTGTATAAGCTCCAAAAGAGAATTTACAGAGCCTCTCAACGTGGTGATGTGAAAGCATTTCGTAAACTTCAAAAGACGTTGATGAAGTCTTGGTCAGCAAGAGCTTTATCGGTTCGTAGAGTCACACAGGATAACCAAGGAAAAAAGACGGCAGGTGTGGACGGGCAAAAAAGCCTGACCCCAAAGCAACGTCTTGACCTAATAGGTTTATTGAAACTGGGTTCCAAGGTCAGCCCTACCCGGAGAGTATGGATTCCCAAACCGGGGACAGAAGAGAAGCGACCTTTGGGCATACCTACAATGAAAGACCGAGCCTTGCAAGCACTTGTCAAACTGGCATTAGAGCCAGAATGGGAAGCGCGATTTGAACCTAACTCATACGGGTTCAGACCCGGACGCTCATGCCATGATGCGGTAGAAGCAATATATAAAGCAATCAGGCTTAAGCCTAAATATGTGCTAGATGCCGATATTGCCAAATGTTTTGACCGTATCGACCATGAGGCACTGCTAAGAAAATTAAATACATTCCCCACCATCCGCCGACAAATTCGGGCATGGTTAAAAGCGGGAGTGATGGATGGTAAGCAGTTGTTTCCAACATCTGAGGGCACACCACAGGGAGGAGTTATATCTCCATTGTTGGCAAATATTGCCCTCCACGGGATGGAAGAACGGATTAAACAGTATGCACAAACCCTGCCCACCCGAAGTGGTCATGGTAAACGGGATAACCGTTATGCCCTCAGCCTAATCCGGTACGC
>NZ_JBPAOH010000358.1:0-1192 GCF_050875635.1 Tolypothrix sp. VBCCA 56010 | reverse complement strand
TAACGGACATCATTTAACCCGGTAAATTCTCGTAACAAGTACTAGTTTCTACCGTGTATCGGGCTACGTCCTGCCCAGCCTCAACTTTGGTCGAGGCATTTATCAAATCATTAATTGACTTGATGAAAATGTTAATTGCACCATTCCAGTCTCTTGGTATTTCATGTCCACAGTTAGGGCATTTAAACTTTTTATTACCAGCTAATCTTTCATGAACATGACCACACTTTGAGCAAGTCTTGCTTGTGTATTCCTCTGTGACATCATGCACAACACAATCCCGCTTTATTGCGTGGAACTTAAGAGTCTGCTTGAATCTATAGTGCGACCACGTAAGCATATTTCTAGCCGTTTTAGAGCGGAGCTTACGTTTTTTCTTTACAACCATCTGAGATGTTTCAAATGTTGGCAAAAAAATGTGCTTATAGGTCTTGGTTAACAGTACTGAAGCTTTCTTATGAACTTCGTCAGTAAGATTCCTAATCCTCGCTCTTATGGCTTCAGACTGCTTTCTTAGCTTCCAACGTAAACGCTTGCTTTTCTTACCTTTGGATTTTGTAATCATGGATTGAAGTCTATCCAACCGTTGACAGAGAATAGCAACTTTAGATATTGAGCCGTTACCAACTTCTAAAACATTTTCTCCGTCAAAGCCAGTTAAGAAAGTTCTAACACCTGGGTCTAGTCCAATACAGTTTTTACGTTGATTAGCTTGCACCTCAAAAGGAATTGCAAAACAGATAAACCATTTGCCTTTGTCAAGTAAGATGGTAAATTCTGATGGCATTTTTTCGCATAAAGGTTCTACGGCGTTAAGCTGTAAATCTTTTATAAGAAAAGTTCTGCCGTTCACTACCACTTTGCTTGAAGCATAATGAGTAAAGCCTTGCACCTTCTTAGTCTTGCCTTTTTCAGAATAAAAAGCCCCCCAATACTTTGCGCTAATTCTTAAACTTTTGACTGGTTGACGGCATGATTGAAACCGAGGGTTTAATTTATTCAGACTAGCTGTTTTGGAAAAAGCTGTCTTTGCGTCAAAAACAGCCTCTTCTCGTGGAGAGTAAGGACACTCTTTTACCCATAAGGGACAGGATTTGAGAATAATTTCACGCAATTTATACTTGCTGGGCTGCTTTTCGCCTTTGATAAAACAGTCGCGTTGATAAGCAATTGCTGCATTGTACGACCAACG
>NZ_JBPAOH010000357.1:0-1194 GCF_050875635.1 Tolypothrix sp. VBCCA 56010 | reverse complement strand
TAAACAGCAACGCAGGTGCAATGACACCAGGCGCTACGCCCGAAACAGTGGACGGTATGTCTAAGAGCGAAAATTAACGCCATCATTGAGACTCTGAGAAATGAGCGATATAGATGGACACCAGTGCGACGTACTTATATCCCGAAGAAAAACGGTAAATTGCGACCTCTTGGTATGCCTTCTTGGTCGGATAAATTACTTCAAGAAGTAATTCGCTCCATACTAGAAGCCTACTACGAGCCCCAGTTTAGCGAACACTCCCACGGTTTCCGAGCGAAACGCGGATGCCATACTGCACTGAAGGAAATTACCCAAAAAGGTCGAGCTACAAAGTGGTTTATCGAAGGAGATATCAGTGCGTGTTTTGACAGCATAGACCATACTATTTTGTTAAAAATATTGCTTGAGAAAATCCATGATAATCGCTTTATTCGACTAATCAAGGGATTGCTGGATGCTGGACACTTGGAAAATTGGAAATACAATGCCACCTATAGCGGAGTCCCGCAGGGTGGAGTTGTAAGCCCGATACTTTCTAATTTGGTGCTAGACAAACTGGACAAATATGTCGAACGCGAATTAATACCAGCATATACACGAGGTCTGCGAAGGAGTGTTAACCCACCGTACAATGTATTAACTAAGGCAGCGGCAAAAGCACGAAAAGCCGGAAAATTGGCAGAAGCACGGCAGTTGAGCCAACAGGCGCAATCCATTCCGTCTCGTGACCCAAATGACCCAGACTTTCGTCGCCTTTGGTACGTAAGGTACGCCGATGATTTCCTGTTGGGAGTAGTAGGCTCAAAATCCGAAGCATTGGATATCAAACAGAAAATCGCCACCTTCTTACGTGACGAGTTAAAACTGGAACTCAGCGAGGAAAAGACGCTCGTTACCCATGCAAGGGACGAATCAGCTAAATTCCTGGGTTATGAAATCCATATACTACACGCCGACGATAAACACGACCACCGTGGTCAAAGATGTATCAACGGTAGTGTGGGGCTAAGGGTTCCCAAAAGCGTGATAAAAGACCACTGTGTCAAATATACGCGCTCCGGAAAGCCCATACACTTAGCACAGAGAGTCAATGACGATGCCTACAGCATAGTTAGTCAGTATCAAGCGGAGTACCGAGGAGTAGTCCAGTACTACCGTATGGCTTACAACCTCCACACGTTATCTTTACTGAAA
>NZ_JBPAOH010000356.1:0-1203 GCF_050875635.1 Tolypothrix sp. VBCCA 56010 | reverse complement strand
ATTTAACATAAACCCCTCCGATTTTGACTCTGGAGGGGATTTTATTGCTTTAATGTTATGCCTGCGAACCCTCTAAAGCATAACTAGCAACTTGGGTTACTAGAAATCCAGTCTACAAAGTGGATTTATTCCCTTTTCCTGCACCCTCTTGACAAAAGAGCAATTACCTTAACCTCTCACGGATGTTCTATATATAGGTTTAGATATGTATGCATGAGCAAGGTTGTTGCTTAGTATTGGTATTAGTAGTAAAAAATTAGAACTCTTATTTATGAGAGTATTACTTATTTGGTTTAATATATACACTTTGTCAAAGCGTTACAGCTTCCGTAACTTTTATCCCATTTTAACTGGATATGACAGGTAATAATAAGTCAATAGCTAGATTGTGGCGTAGTAATAACTTTTCTATAACACTTCCAAGAACCAGCTTGATCAATATGAGCAACAGACCCCGGATATTTTTTGTTACAAGCTTTATCCATATTTATATTAACATGACACCTCCAAGAAGACTCATTCATAAATTTAATTTGAATAGGTTTTGCATCGTTATTAGGATATTGGTCTTTACACACTTGCTTAAGATCGAGTCCGCCCAGTTCTAGTTCTTGAAAAGGAAGTTGACCTTTGGAAGAAGGATTTTTTTGTAGTTCAATTTTAGTGGGTAATTCTTCAGGCTCCATGTAAAATGGTTTAGTCGTCTTCGGGTCTGTCTGCAAATTTACATAATAAGTTTCTGATTTGTACCCTTTTTTATTTAAGATAATCTTTATCGTTTTTCTTGTAGGTATCTCAATTTCAAGATAACCAATAGAATCAGTTTTTTTTAAAGTTGGTGGACCATCAGAAACAATCTGAACCTCTACATCACGGATAAAGCTGGCATCACGTTTATTTTGTACAGTGATGTTAATCTCTTGAAATTCAGGATCTACAGATTTAGAAGATTCAGAGGGAGAGCCTTGAGACTGCTTATTGAAAAGGGGTTCTATACCCATGTATCCAGCAATACCAAAAATACCTACAACCACTACCATCAAAATTTTGACCCAAATGGGTGCATCTTTGAAAGCTTGCATAGCAGTATTAAAAATAACTACAGCGGATTGCAGGTAGGTGTAGTACAATAAAACCAGTGGTTCAATGTTTAAGATGAAACCTTACTCCGTCGATTTTCGGCAAAAAATAATCAAAGCTTAC
>NZ_JBPAOH010000355.1:0-1221 GCF_050875635.1 Tolypothrix sp. VBCCA 56010 | reverse complement strand
GGCCCTATCGCATTGGGCATTGGCATTCTTTCCCATGCCCCATGCCCCATTCCCCATGCCCGCTCTCATCCCACTCCACGCGCGGGGTGGGATGAGCTTAAGTTTAATTTCGCCCATTTACTTAATAAGCATTTATGGGTTTTGTCGATCGCCTGCAATACCCTCAAAGCTTGCGCTCTTTCATAGAGACTGGGTGCTGGTATGAAATTGTATTTAATATTAAAAATTATTAAGGGCACAGCGATGCCATGCCCTTAATAGTCAAAAGTATTAATTCTGTATCGTCTTTGACAATACTATTACTACTTGCGTAAAATTGCCGACAAAGAACTTTGTTTGCGAATATCCAGCATATCTGCTAAAGATTCTTTGCTTTTATCGAAGGGGATGGTGTGTTCTGGTGGCAAAACTGTCACCATAGGTTTTGTTTTAGATGCTACTGGTGCGAAGGACATGCTTTGTGATGGAGGCACAAAAACTGGCGGATTCTCTGGTGGACGTGCTTCTAATTTTTGATGACGATGTTGTGCCAAGCGTGCCTCATGGCGGTTAATCTGTTTCTGGTCTTTTTGCCGCTGTGGGGGACGGTTTAGCAATCGGAAAATTATAAAGCAACCACTAGCACAACTGAGGGCGATCGCTGCCACCATCCATAAAGGTGTAGCATTGCTAGTCTCAGGGGGGGTGTTGATTGGTTGTGCTACTTCAGCTTGTATTGTTTCTGGTTCTTCCGGTTCCACACGCCCAGCATAACTTAGGCTATACACTGCAAGGGTTGCGCTCCCTAGAAACATTCCTAGCAACCCTACCAACAATAGCCAAGGGTAGCGTCCCAACAGACGTATTAGAAGCATGAAGCTATCTATTGACTTCGATTTACTCTTTACCTTGTCTGCTCTGAGCGCTGTTGCTTGCGTTGGCTCCTGCTGTACATTCTGACTATTTTCCATGATTATTTTCAGATTTGTACCCCTCCGTTTGTTGATTGTACTGGAGGAGCTAACTTTCGCGTATCCGTAGCAAAGCTTCGGATTTAAGTAGCCTTTTTTTTGGACTCAGGCTCTTAAATCCGCTAAGTATTCGCGAAAATCGTTATTTTTTAGAACTTTATCAGGGAATGGGGCATCGGGCATCGGGCATCGGGCATCGGGCATCGGGCATCGGGCATCGGGCATCGGGCATCGGGCATCGGGCATCGGGCATCGGGCATCGGGCATCGGG
>NZ_JBPAOH010000354.1:0-1257 GCF_050875635.1 Tolypothrix sp. VBCCA 56010 | reverse complement strand
CAAACATGTTCACAGATTCCATCTCTCCCGAAGCGATCGCTTCGATTTGTGGATGGGATTACATCACCTCCGCTTTGTTAAGTGCAACTTCATAGAGAATTGGTATAAGAGCCACAAGTAGTGAAGACAGTATTGAGAATACGGCCAAAATTTGAAGTGAAAGTCCATGTGGAGGTGATATCAGATATCACCTAGATAAAATAAATAATTTTGAACCCATCATGTCGATAGATTTTACATACTCTTTTACTAGCAGTTCCAGCCCGTGAAGGGCTATGTTTGCCAGTAATGGAGAAATGACCCCACCTTGGGGTGTACCTTCTTCAGTAGGGAAGATTTCCTTTCCATCCATTACTCCAGATTGTAACCATACCCTAATTTGCTTTTGCATTTTCGGGAAGCTATTTATCTTTTCAAGTAACGCTTGATGATTTATTTTATCGAAGCATTTGGCGATGTCCGCATCCAATACATATCGAGCTTTTTGGTTGATATGAATGTATATAGCGGCTATCGCATCATAGCAGCTTCTACCTGGTCGAAAGCCGTAGGAGTTATCCTCAAAAACAGCTTCCCACTCAGGTTATAGTGCTAATTTGGCTAGAGCTTGGGTTGCTCTATCTTTCATCGTAGGAACGCTACGCTCAGACTACACACAGCTTCAATAAACCTTCGGGAAGTAGTATCATTATTAAGCTGTTCCACATTTAACTTGCATGTATTGGGCGGGCGAGACGCCCACCCCACAAGAAATGTACAATTTCAAATTATGCAAACTAGATGTGGTTTAACTTACTAACCCCATACATCCCTTGTATGGTCGCAAAGTTGTTGTACGGCAGATTCGGAAGGTCGGCAAGCTGACCAAAGTTATCGTTACTCATCCAGACGGAGGGGTAGTGAGAGTTATCCGCTTAGTTTTCCAACAGTTCCGGTTACTGGGGACGGCGTTCAAGGTCATGCGCTACTTCGCTAAAGAACAGATTCCCTTTCCGCGACGGGTTTGGAGACAGGCGTGAAATTGGTACTCTCAAATGGGGTTCGATTAACCACAGTCGCATTCTCGCCATTTTACACAACCCAACATACACTGGCACTTATGTTTACGGTAGACGACGCAGCCAACCAGTAATCAATGCCGGACAAATCACAAGGATGAAAACTCAACAACTGCCACAATCGGATTGGAAGGTGATGATTCATCTAGCCCACCCAGCATATATTAGTTGGGAAGAGTTTCAATCAAATCAACAGCAG
>NZ_JBPAOH010000353.1:0-1259 GCF_050875635.1 Tolypothrix sp. VBCCA 56010 | reverse complement strand
GGCGGTGGGGAGGAAGGGAGACAAGTTGAAATAGTGTGTGCGACACGGAACTTTTTTGGGGGGCCACGGCACTCCCGTCCCCCTACCCATCTGTCGCATTCTTTTTTCAAATTGGTATTAGACATAATATTGTAGAAATAATACAATTTTGAATTGATTATGCGCCTAATTCCTCAAACAGATCCGCCGCTGCCACCGAGGGAAACGCTGCCGACGATGTACGATTTGCCAAGCGATAACCCAGAGGAACCAGGTTTGCCGGATGATTTTCACTTTTTACAGCCATTGCTGTTATTGTTAACGTTTCTGCCAACTAATTCAAATTCAGAATCAGTTTACAGTGCTGCTGACCTCAATCTTTACTACGATGTTAGCCATTCTCAGTGGTATAAACGCCCAGATTGGTTTGGTGTGGTAGGAGTGACAAAATTATATGAAGGGGATTTACGTTTAAGTTATGTAACTTGGCAAGAAAGAGCAAATCCTTTTGTTGTCGTTGAGTTATTGTCACCCGGTACCGAACAAGAAGATTTAGGAGAAACGCAAAGCCAACCAAATAAACCGCCTACTAAATGGGAAGTTTATGAACGGATTTTGCGAGTTCCCTATTATATAGTATTTAGTCGCTACACCAATGAAATTCGGGCATTTCACCTTGTTGGCGGTCATTATGAACCGATGAATTTAACAGATAGTCGCTTACCAATGCCAGAATTAGGCTTAAGTTTGGGATTATGGCAAGGAACTTTTCGGGATATTGAGCGGTTGTGGTTGAGGTGGTTTACTTTGTCAGGAGAATTGATTTCCATACCCGAAGAGGAAGCCACTCAAGCTAAACTTGAAGCTGCTCAAGCTAAACTTGAAGCCACTCAAGCTAAACTTGAAGCTGCTCAAGCTAAAAGAAAAGCAGAACAATTAGCAGAACGATTGCGTCAATTGGGTGTGAATCCTGATGAACTGGTTTGACCGAAGAGGCAGGGGAGAAGCAAGCGATCTTACAGGGGGATGTTCATCAGTTTGCCTGTAAGATATCCGAAACGGGTGACTATAAAAGGAGATTTAAAAGCGATCGCTTCTACGAACGCATGAATATCAAGGGTGCTTAACGCTCTGACCCGTTATGTTATAACATCGACCCGTTATCTTATAACATCGCCCCGTTATCTTATAACATCGCCCCGTTATCTTATAACATCGCCCCGTTATCTTATAACATCGCCCCGTTATCTTATAACATCGCCCCGTTATCTTATAACATC
>NZ_JBPAOH010000352.1:0-1272 GCF_050875635.1 Tolypothrix sp. VBCCA 56010 | reverse complement strand
TCAGTAGACCGAAAACTTTTGCGATCGTCAAAAAATAGTAACCTGTGATACAGTTTTTCAAGAATTCAAAAAAGTTGCTCGTTTTTCATGATTGATAAAGGAAACTTATGAGTCAGCTTGTTCTACGTCAAATACACTTCATTGACTACTCCATAATTACGGTCTATAGTTTGACGTAAAAATTCCAACATTTGTTTGAGAGTAAATAGAGAAGATAAAGCTTTTTTACTACTTCTTCTTAAAGCACTAAGGTAATACCATAATAGATAAATCCAAATATTAATAATTAAAAATGCTAACGCTACAAATAAAAACCTAATGATTGGATTTTTAACAGTTGTTTTGATACGGCATTGATTTTTCATCCGATAGCTGCTTTCAATTCCGAAACGCAGACGATAGTCATCATGTATTGAATGTAATGACAACTTAACTTTCTGGATAGCATAAATAAAAAACTCTCGTCCATGCTCTCGCCTTTTTCCTTTTTTATATGTGCAGACTATCCAAACATGAAAAGTTACTGAACCATATTTATCGCTGTTCAAAGTGTAGGTTGTTTTATAACTACGCCTACCCCTGATTAATTGTCTAGTACCTCCATGCTTACCTCGAATAATAGCTGGCATTTCAAAGGGGATGCCTAAAGCTTGTAGCCATCGAATCACTGGTACACAGAAAAACTCTCTATCTAAATACAATCGCTCGATTCTTAACTTAGTTGGTTCCATTAATGCTAAAAGATAGGTAATAATTGCAACTAAAGTATCTTGTTTTCTCACAGCTTTAATAGCTAGAGTTACTCGTTTATTCTTTTTAATTACATATAAAGTTGCATAAGCATAAAAAGAACAAGTACCACTTTTAGCTTGACTTCTATAAATATATGGTGCTTCTTCCAGTGATGGCTCACCATAATATGGAATTAGGTTAAAATCGATGGCAGTTTTTTGTTGTCCTTGTTGAATACCATCTGGCAAACGATTTTGAAGTGCTTTGTTGAAATCTGACTCAAGACTTTGAAGATCTTCATATTTCTCCAAGTGGTAATGAATATTCTTACTTGTGGGAACATTTTTTAAAACTTTACTCGTGTTTTCTATACTATCTTTCTGTGTGGCGGCTCGAATTAAAATTTCAAAAATATTCTTTTGCTCACATTGACCTTGAGTCTTAATTGGAATATGTTCTGTTAAGCAGTCAACCACTTCGTCCAATGTTTTACTATCAGTTAAAACTGGGGCATTTGCTGTACTCACCTTGCCTTAATAC
>NZ_JBPAOH010000351.1:0-1370 GCF_050875635.1 Tolypothrix sp. VBCCA 56010 | reverse complement strand
GAATCCGTCGGGAGCTTCCTCGGTGCAGGTACTTCCTGCCGGCACGGCCGGATGGGTAGAGGCAACGGTGGCGGCATCGCCTTCCACCAACCAGTGGGCGATCGGCTTGTCGAACGCGAAGGCCGACAACACGGCGGCTTCGATCGACTATGGCATCGGTGTGGTGAGTTCCGGCCAGATCCAGACCTTCGAGAATGGAGCGGGCGTTAACCGCGGTGCTGCTTCGATCGGCGACGTGCTGCGCGTGTCGCGTACCGGGACAACGGTGAGTTTCTACCGCAACGGCACACTGCTGCATACGGCCTCGGCCAGCTCGTCGACCACGCTGATCGCCGATGCATCGGTTTTCGGCGGCGGTTCGGTGATGGCCGACCCGCGCTGTTCGTTCTGTGCGGTGACGCAGACGACGGTACGCACCATGGACTACGACCATGCGGGGCGACTTCTCAAGACCTGGCATCAGCTGAACGGCGGACCCAATGTCTTGTTGGTAGCCAACGAATACAATGAGCTCGGTCAGCTCATCGACAAGAAACTTCATTCCGCCGACAACGGGGCGACGGGCAAGCAGAGCATCGACTACCGGTATAACATCCGGGGCTGGCTTACCTCGATGAACGGAGCGGAGCTCGCGGCTAACACGAAGAACGTGGACGGTGGCAACCAGGCACGGGATCTGTTCGGGATGGACCTGATCTACAATACAACGGAAAGCGGGATGGGCAACACCGCCCTTTACAACGGCAACATCTCCGCCATGCGGTGGAGCAATAACCTGGGGTTGGGATCGATGAAAGAAAACGGCTACGTGTATTCGTACGATGCGATGAACCGGATCCTGTCGGCGAACTTTGCACAAAAGACGACGACTGATTGGCAGGCGAACAGCAACCAGTCGTACCTGGAGGGAGGATTCACGTACGATCTGAACGGCAACATCCTGAGCCTGACCAGGAAGGGAAAGAACGGTGCGGGGATGGACAACCTGACGTATTCGTACGGAACGGGCAACACGCGTTCGAACCGCCTGCTGCGCGTAACGGACGGCGGCGACAAGACGGCGGGGTTCATCGATGGGACCAACACCGACGACGACTACAGCTACGACGCCAATGGGAACATGGTGGTGGACAAGAACAAGGGGATTACCACGGCGATGGTGTACAATCATCTGAACCTTCCGTATGAAATTGTGCGGGGTACGTCGGCGGGCAGGTTGAACTACATCTACGATGCCTCGGGCAGGAAGCTGCAGCAGGTGGTGACGTACTCGGGCAACCAGAAGCTGACCGACTACAGCGGGGAGTACGAGTACCTGAACGACCAGTTGCAATCGGCGCAGCACGAGGAGGGGAGAGTAGTGTTCAGTC
>NZ_JBPAOH010000350.1:0-1378 GCF_050875635.1 Tolypothrix sp. VBCCA 56010 | reverse complement strand
CCGCTCTATAAAACTTATACAATCTTGGACAAAGCGCCAAGATGAGGTTTATTTCCTGTTTCAATCGGTCCCCCAGGCAGATCCCGTCCACAGGCTTCCACGGCAGAGCTTGCCGCAGTTTCCGAATAATCTCGAATGTTCATCGAAGCGTTTAAGTCACGGTCAACGGAAATGCCACAATTAGGACAGTCATAAGTCCTTAAATGTAGTGGCATTGGTTGGCGATGACCGCAACTGCTGCAAAGCTGACTGGATGGATAAAACCTATCAATAACGATGACTTTACTGCCATACCATTCAGCTTTATATTCCAACTGCCTTCTAAATTCATAAAAGCCAGAATCGGCAATTGCTGAAGCTAACTTATGGTTTTTTAGCATACCCGATACATTTAGGTTTTCAATCACAATCTCGCCGTGGTTCTTGGTAAGATGCGATGT
Source organism: Tolypothrix sp. VBCCA 56010 (assembly GCF_050875635.1). NCBI lineage: Bacteria > Bacillati > Cyanobacteriota > Cyanophyceae > Nostocales > Tolypothrichaceae > Tolypothrix > Tolypothrix sp. VBCCA 56010. Next base: position 938 of record NZ_JBPAOH010000350.1, on the reverse strand, counting down.
TAGCTTGTGTGTAGCGTCGTTGCGGATACTAGCAATGCGGTCATGAAGTTTGGCTATTTTCTGTTTGGTTTTCTCTCGGTTTTTTCCTCCTGGGATTTGTCTAGCCAGCTGACGTTGCAGTACTTTGAGTTTTACTTTGTTACTGCGGTAAGGCTTTAATGCCGGATATACGGTTCCATCACTCACGGTTGCTAGCACCTTAATACCCAAATCCACGCCAACACGCCCAAAGCCTTTATCTGTGAACACTTGATCTACTTTAATCTTGAAAGCAACGTACCATTCTCCTGCCTTGCGACTGATAGTTACAGATTTAATTTTCTGATTGGCAACAGTCTCATGTAACCGAACCAAGCCGATACGCGGCAATTGAATAAAGTTGTCTTTTATATAGATAGTTCCATCTAGGTAAAAGTGGTCGTTGATGAACTTCTTTTTGCGCTTAGGCACACCGCTACCCTTAACGCGACGGTTCGGCGGACAGAATCCTCTGTCCGCCGACACGTCGCCTTTTAAATGGCGTTTCCAAGCATTGTCTAAATCTCTAAGTGCTTGTTGCGGAGCGCACTTTGAGGAATTGTAAAACCATTTATTTTCTGGTTTCACCTCAGCATTTAATTTTTTGTGGAGATCAATTGCAGAAGGAAACTTTGGCAATGTCTCTCCTTTTTCCTTGGCAACATTCCTGGCTTCAATAGCTTGAAAACATTCTTTCAGTCCCCAGTTGTAAGCCCACCTCGCACAACCAGCATGTTGAGCAAACAAAGAACGTTGCTTATTGTTCGGATTAAGTTTAGTCTTAAATCCTTTGAGTAGCATTTTCCTTCAATGTAAGTAATGTCGTTTTTTCTAAAAACTTGGACATATAGTCGCCACAAACGGTTAAATGTCCAACTATGGTGAAGATTGTCTAATTATTTTGATTCAGTTGCAAACCC
>NZ_JBPAOH010000349.1:0-1395 GCF_050875635.1 Tolypothrix sp. VBCCA 56010 | reverse complement strand
AGCTGGTGCCCGTACCGCCGAACGTGATCGCGGCTGTCGTCGACCCGTCGCACACCACCTGGTTGGCGATTGCGTTCACCGAAGGGGTCGGGTTAACGGTAATCGTAAAGCTGGTCGTCGAACCGATGCACGCACCATATGCCGGGGTGACCGTGATCGTGGCCACTACCGGGGAACCACCCGCATTCACTGCCGTGAACGCTGCGATGTTGCCGCTGCCGCTGGCCGGAAGACCGATCGAAGGGGTATCGTTGGTCCAGCTGTAGCCCGTCGCCGTTCCGCTGAAGGTCACCGACGCCGTCGATGAACCGTTGCACAGCTCCTGGCTGGCGATCGCATTCACCGAAGGGGTCGGCTGTACCGTAATCGTGAATATCTGGACAGGACCCGTGCACGTCACCGCGCCGAAGGTGTACCTCGGTGTCACCGTGATCGTCGCTGTCACCGGGGTGCTGCCTGCGTTGCTGGCCGTAAACGAAGCGATGTTGCCCGTGCCCGATGCACCCAAACCGATCGAAGGCGTATCGTTCACCCAGTCGTAGCTGGTGCCCGTGCCGCTGAAGGTCACCGCCGTCGTCAATGAACCGTTGCATACCGTCTGGTTCGATGGTGCCGTCACCGATGGGGTCGGGTTCACCGTGATGGTGAAGCTGCTCGTCGCACCCACACAGGTTCCATACAGGGGCGTGACCGTGATCGTAGCCACCGTGTGCACACCGCCCGCATTCACCGCCGTGAACGAAGCAATGTTGCCGCTGCCGCTGGAAGCCAGTCCGATGCTCGTGTTGTCGTTGGTCCAGGTGTAGCTGGTCGCCGTGCCGCTGAACGTCACCGCGGCCGTCGTCGAACCATCGCACACCACCTGGCTGGCGATCGCATTCACCGAAGGAGTCGGCTGTACTGTAATCGTAAATATCTGGACAGGACCCGTGCATGTCACCGCGCCGAATGTGTACTTCGGGGTCACCGTGATCGTGGCCGTTACCGGCGTGCTGCCCCCGTTGCTGGCCGTAAACGAAGCGATGTTGCCTGTGCCCGAAGCACCCAAACCGATCGAGGGCGTATCGTTTACCCAGTCGTAGCTGGTGCCCGTGCCGCTGAAGTTCACTGCCGTCGTCGACGAGCCATTGCATACCGTCTGGTTCGAAGGGGCTGTCACCGATGGTGTCGGGTTCACCGTGATGGTGAAGGTCTTCGAAGGGCCTGTACACACCACCCCGCCGGTAAAGACCGGAGTCACCGTGATGGTCGCCGTTACCGGCGAAGTGCCGGCGTTGCTTGCCGTGAACGAAGCGATGTTGCCGCTGCCGCTGGCCAAAAGTCCGATCGAAGGTGTATCGTTCGTCCACGTGTAGCTGGTGCCCGTACCGCCGAACGTGATCGCGGCTGTCGTCG
>NZ_JBPAOH010000348.1:0-1410 GCF_050875635.1 Tolypothrix sp. VBCCA 56010 | reverse complement strand
TCGCCCACTTGCCCCTTTAAGGAAAGTGACTGATTGTAGAAGTTGAGGGCTTGTTGCTTGTCGCCTAAACTATAGTAGACTAAGCCAATATTGTTGAGAGTGGTAGCTTCGCCCTGTTTATCGCCCACTTGCCGCCACAACGGTAGTGACTGATTGTAGTATTTGAGGGCTTGTTGCTTGTCGCCTAAACTATAGTAGACTGCGCCAATATTGTTGAGGGTGTTAGCTTCCTCCGCTTTATCGCCCACTTGCCCCTTTAAGGAAAGTGACTGATTGTAGTATTTGAGGGCTTGTTGCTTGTCGCCTAAACTATAGTAGACTGCGCCAATATTGTTGAGGGTGTTAGCTTCCCCCGCTTTATCGCCCACTTGCCCCTTTAAGGAAAGTGACTGATTGTAGTATTTGAGGGCTTGTTGCTTGTCGCCTAAACTATTGTAGACTGAGCCAATATTGTTGAGAGTGGTAGCTTCCACCGCTTTATCGCCCACTTGCCGCGATAAGGGTAGTGACTGATTGTAGTATTTGAGGGCTTGTTGCTTGTCGCCTAAACTATTGTAGACATTGCCAATACCCGTGAGAGTGGTAGCTTCCCCCGCTTTATCACCCACTTGCCGCGATAAGGGAAGTGACTGATTGTAATAATTGAAGGCTTGTTGCTTCTGGCCTAAACTATCGTAGACTGAGCCAATATTGTAGAGGGTGATAGCTTCCCACTTTTTCTCGCCCACTTCTTGCCATAAAGGTAGTGCTTGTTTCCATTTCTCAATTGCCTGTCGTAGTGATTCTGCTGTACCTTGCTTATACAGTTTAAATCCCTCATACAAGAGGCGTTTCGCCGCTGCGTGAGTTGCTTGCTGTGAAGCCGTTTTTGATCGCTGTGCTATCTGCACACTCGTGCTGCCAGTCGTTGCCACGGTTGACAAAAATACTCCACTGAGTAATAAAATTAAACTGTAGCGGGTAAAACTGGGTAGCAAGCACCAGAAAATCCGCCGAGACTTTACACCTTTGTTCATTCTTCAGCCTCAACAAGTTATTCTTCAAATCCCTCTTCAGATCCCCGACTTCTCTAAGAAGTCGGGGATCTAGTTAGTCGCTTGGCAATATAAGCAAATGATTTAATTTACTTCAGAGAATTTACTGAAGTTTGATTATTATCCTACAGGCATTCTTAAATAGATATGCGATCCGTTTCTGATTTTGTAACGAAGTGGGGGATGTATTTTGCTCAGGATGGGTGTAGTAGCGTTGCGTTTTTAAATGCAGGGGGATGTTTTGGCTTAAGGTTGAAGTGTTTTGGCTTAAGGTTGAAGTGTTTTGGCTTAAGGTTGAAGTGTTTTGGCTTAAGGTTGAAGTGTTTTGGCTTAAGGTTGAAGTAGTTTGACTTAAGGTTGAAGTGTTTTGGCTTAA
>NZ_JBPAOH010000347.1:0-1416 GCF_050875635.1 Tolypothrix sp. VBCCA 56010 | reverse complement strand
TCGTTTAGCATACACCCCTCCTAATTTTCTGACTGGAGGGGATTTTATTGCTTAAGTGCCCCTTCCTCGATCGCCTATGCATAGTAACTAGCAACTTGGGTTACTAACGACATAAATTACTTTTAAACAGAGTCGCGCAGCAGCTTAATAAAGTTGAAACCCGTAGTTTTTCCTCGTCAGGATCAAGGTGATTTTTCACCCATACCATCGCTTGGTTGTCAATGGCATCCTATGGATACTCAGAACTGGGGCACCGTGGCGAGACCTACCAGAACGCTATGGAAAGTGGGTTCATGGTGGCAACACGGTTTTATCGATGGCAAAAAGCTGGGGTTTGGAATCAAATCTTAGAACACCTTCAAGCGATCGCCGATCGGCAAGGAATGCTTGTAGTGACGATTCATTATGTCGATGGAACAGTTGTACGCGCCCACGACTCACGCCGCAGGTGGAAAAAAAAGGGCAATGAAGACGAAGCTGTAGGGCGTACACGCGAGTGGATTCAGTACAAAAATACACATACGTTGCTAGGGTCAAGGCAAACCAATAACTTTTATTCTTACTCCAGGGAGCGCGTAACGAGTCGATTTTTCGCAGAACTTTTGATGGAACAAGGTGCGGTCAAGCGTTCTGGTCGGGGTCGCCCACGCATTCGCCCTTTAAGATTAGTCGGAGATAAAGGTTACACAGGTCGCTTAGTCTGCCGGACAGAATCTTTTGTCCGGCAGACTAAGCGACCGAATACGCAATTACTTACGTCGTCGCGGTATCCGTCTAACAATTCCACGACTCTCCAATGAACCACGTCGTGGCTCGTTTAGCCGTGAAATCTACCGTCAACGCAACGTTGTTGAGAGGGCTATCAACCGACTCAAACAATTTCGCCGCATCGCCACCCGATGTGAAAAACTTGCAGCAAATTATACAGCCATGCCAAGCGATCGCTTCCATTATTTTGTGGTTCTAGTTTGAAAACACGCCCTAGTCGCTTTCCCTGGGGGAAGTGCTTTCACTCCTGCGTCTGGAGGATAGGACTTGAGTTTTCTAGGATACTTACTCTCACCTACATGGCTATTAAGTTGTCAGCAGTAGGGTCTTTAAGAGTGCGCCCAACCTATGTTGGTTTCCCTACTGAAGCCGCCCATCCCTGGAACTAGTCCATTTCGGACGAACGAATCGCACTCTCTATCCATCACACAACCACATTTACAGGCGTGAGTTCTGGTGGATAGTGTTTTGTTTACAATTTCACCACAGCGAGAGCATTCTTGACTTGTATATTGCGGATTGACCGCAACTGTGACTCGTTTAAATACTTTCAGTAAACCAAAAAGTTTTCTCCTCAGGGCGATCGCTAAAAAATTTTGTAGTAGATGATACTTTTTATTCAGCAAATATTGAACCAGCAAGACTAGG
>NZ_JBPAOH010000346.1:0-1431 GCF_050875635.1 Tolypothrix sp. VBCCA 56010 | reverse complement strand
TCAACTTCAAATGATTGTCAATAATCTTACAAGTTCAATTTTTGAGAACTTTAATAACCCTTCTTTCTATTTTTCCTCTGCCTAGAGTGACAAAAGAGGGTTAATCTTTTAACTTTCATTATGTCCCCCATTGTTTTCACGATTATGTTAACATAAATTCATCTAAGAAAAACAAGGAGGTGATAACGCAGTGCTGGTTTTAGAATACAAAGTGAAGGGCAAACAACAGCAGTATCGAGCTATCGATGAAGCTATTAGAACTACTCAGTTCATCCGAAACAAAGCGATTAGATATTGGATGGACACACCGAAAGAACAAAAAATAGACAAGATTGCTTTGAACAACTATTCAACAGCACTGCGTAAAGAATTTGGATTTGTTAAAGACTTAAATTCAATGGCTTGTCAGTCTGCAACTGAAAGAGGATGGCTATCTATTGCCAGATTCTACGATAATTGCAAGTCTAACAAACCAGGAAAGAAGGGTTTTCCCCGCTTCCAAAAAGATAACCGTTCGGTTGAATACAAGACTTCAGGATGGTCGCTGCATCCTACAAAACGACGTATCTCCTTTACCGATAAAAAAGGTATCGGGGAAGTCAAGCTGTTAGGTAAGTGGGATACTCAAACCTACCCTGTTAAGTTAATCAAACGAGTTCGATTAGTTCGTAAAGCTGACGGTTACTATTGTCAATTTGCAGTTGATATTGAAATCAAACCTGAGCAAATAACAGGTGATGGCGAATTAGGACTCGACGTTGGGTTGGAATATTTCTACTCTGATTCCAACGGGCATCATGAGAAGAATCCCCGTTTCCTTAGAAAAGCCGAAAAAGCTATCAAACACGCAAAGCTCGCCGGACGGAAGCTTCCGCCCGGCAGACTTTGCGCTCAACGTCAAATATATAAAAAGGAAAAAGGAAAGAACCAACGACGAATAGCTAGACAGAGATATGCCAAAAAACATTTGAGAGTAAGTAGGCAACGTAGTGAACACGCGAAGAGACTCGCGCGTTGCGTATGCAAGGCTAACGCCTTAGTCGCCGTGTGAAAACTTGAACGTTAAAAGCATGGTAAGAAATCACTGTTTAGCCAAGTCTATTAATGATGTAGCTTGGACTCTGTTTCGTTGTTGGCTAGAATATTTTGCTCGTAAGTTCAATACAACAGTTGTTGCCGTCAATCCTCGAATGACATCTCAAAAATGTAGCGACTGTGGTGCAATTGTGAAAAAGTCTCTTTCAACTCGTACCCACAAGTGTAGTTGTGGATGCCAGCTTCAGAGAGATGTGAACGCAGCAATAAATATTCTAAATCTTGGACGACAAGCTAGTACACCGCGACAGAAGTATTCCGACAGTTTAAAATGTTCTCAGGCAATATAGAGTAGAATGAGGAAATAATTAGGGTGCGTGGTCCAAAACCAACTCC
>NZ_JBPAOH010000345.1:0-1432 GCF_050875635.1 Tolypothrix sp. VBCCA 56010 | reverse complement strand
ATAGTTCCAAGTTACATAGTCAAATATAGTTAGACATATATAAAATTGGCTTTAAGCAACTCGACTTTTAGCATAATCACGCTTGAATAGTGGAGTTAAACGCCTTGGATGTACTACCAGACATCCCCTATCCCGAAGATGCGACTTGAGAGTGTCGAATCCTGAAGGATTACTTTTTCTGCCGATGTTATATCCAGCATTGACATCAGCATGAATCTTTAAACCATCCTTGCTGACATACCACGCACGTTTGACGCGCCTGCCTGAGAATACGTGTCTTATCTTGTTGTTAGGGTCATAAGTTGGGATAATATCCCAATCAATTGCAGAAGCAAGACTTGTGTAAGACTCCTCTGAAACCTTAACGGTGATGCCAACTCGTTCTAATTTATAAGTCAGCATCTCAATAAATCTCGCGTGTGGTATCTGGGCAAAGTTTTGGTTTGTGCGCTTCCCTAAATTAAGACGAGTTTTCCATTGTTCATTTTTACCTATCGATACATGAGTTACTCCTAGGCGAAGAAATTCATCCACAATGATTTTTGTAGATTGGTGCAAGTATGAATCTACAAAATTGTTGCGGTTGCGAACAATGTTTGCAATTTGCTTTGACGTACCTTTCCCACTGGGTAAGAATCCTCGCTTATTAGCGATCTGCTTGTTGTAAAATTGGTTCGCTGATTTTAGTGGTTTCCCATTGACAGCAATCGGTTGTATTGTTGGGTCATTGAAAACAATTGTTGCTAGATTATCCAACCCTATATCAATCGCTGCATTCAGGTGTGGATTCAAGCTACAAAACAATTGTGAGTGTTCTAGAATCTCATAAACTATTTCAATAACAAAGCATCCAGTACGGGGAATAATCCGTACTTCACGCAAGTCCTGAAACTTGAGTGCAGGTTTTACTGGTATCCTAATTGGTGACATGGAAGGAACTATAAAACCTTTGCTAAATTCTTTTTTCCCAATCGCTTGATTATTGAATTTGACTAAGTTTTTTGCATCAACATAATTAGGTGGTTTGGGAAAACCTGTAAACTTACTTGACTTTTTTTTATATGCTGCTAATGCCTTGTAGTAAGCAATCCAAGCATCTGCGTTCTGTTTGAGAACAAGTTGAGCTACTTTCGCAGGCATTGCTTTGTAATTCTCATTCTCCTTGAATATTTTGTCTAATTTTGCTTGAGTTTGTGTACCCCATCCATAGAAAAATCCTTGGCGTTGTGTGAATTGAGCAGTGTTATAAAGCTGGCAGGAAATTGTGGTAATTTCAGCACAATAAGCAAACCATTCATGACCATCTTTGATTACGTGCTTTTCTACTCGACACATGATGATTATTTACAACTTGAAATTAATATACCACATTCGGGATATCTGAATATATTTGATGATTTTAGACTATATTTTGTTTAAAGTTTTACAATAC
>NZ_JBPAOH010000344.1:0-1433 GCF_050875635.1 Tolypothrix sp. VBCCA 56010 | reverse complement strand
CTATGCATTACCCGCATCTTTCTCAACAAAAATACAACTTACTTAAAATATGCCAAAAGCATTGATAGGTATAGTTTTTGAGAGAAGAGAATATTTGAGGGTAATGGTGCATCATGGAAAAATGGGCAGCATCGGAATTAAAACAGGCAGATTTAGGAGACGCAAGACGAAACAAGCGTCTGGTAAGGATCGTAGAAGACTTGGCAGCACAACCAAGCAGCAGCGTACCTCAAGCCTGTGGAAACATGGCAGCAACAAGCGCAGCATATGATTTTTGGAATTCACCCTATTTTCAACCGCAGGATATCCGCTCTTCTCATATAGCAAGCACAATTGAAAGAATAAAAGAAAACGACATAATACTGGCAATACAAGATACGACAAGCATAGATTTAACAGACCATCCAGCAACAAGTGGTGTTGGTTATCTTGACCATCGTAAAACCTTTGGATTAAAAGTGCATTCAACTTTTACAACAACAACTCATGGAGTACCACTTGGGATTATAAATCAACAGGTATGGGCAAGAGAACAAGAAAATTTAGGGATAGCAAAAAAACGTCGGCAACGGGAAACTCAAGAAAAGGAAAGTCAACGTTGGTTGGATTCTTTAAATACTACACAGCAGTTGATACCAGAAGAAATTACAGTTGTGACGATGGGCGATTCCGAAGCTGATATATTTGATTTATTTAGTCTTGAGCGTCAAGAAAATTCCCATTTACTGATTCGCGGAACCCACAATCGCAAAGTAGACCATAATGCAAAATACCTACATCAAGCAATACGCCAAACACAACCATGCGGTAAGCTTACGGTTGAAGTCAAACGGAACCCAGAGCGTGATGCAAGGACAGCAAAACTAACACTCTTTCAAGCCACTTTTGAGATACAAGTACCCTTACACCATATCCGACGTTCACAGTTGAAACCTGTAAAATTGCAGGTAATTCTGGCACTTGAAGAAAACCCGCCAGATGGAATCAAACCGATTAGCTGGTTGTTGCTTACTACCCTTAAAGCTAACAGTTTTGAAGAGGCTGCCCGTTGCGTTCGCTGGTACACATATCGTTGGTTGATAGAACGTTACCACTACACATTAAAAAGTGGTTGTGGAATTGAAAAATTACAGCTTGAAACCGTAAGGCGAATCCATATGGCACTGGCAACATATTCAATTGTGGCGTGGCGTTTGTTATGGCTAACTTATCAAGCCAGATTTAACCCTGATATGCCATGCGATTCTGTTCTAGAAATCGATGAATGGCAACGCCAGTCGCCTCAAGTCGGGAAACCCGCCCACGGCGCTGGCTCGTCTTTGTGTGCCACTATCAACAAAAATCCAATCCCACCCAAAAAGCCGCCTTCTTTACGCCAAGCAGTACGAATGATTGCAATATTAGGTGGCTTTTTAGGTCGAAAGGGTGATGGA
>NZ_JBPAOH010000343.1:0-1442 GCF_050875635.1 Tolypothrix sp. VBCCA 56010 | reverse complement strand
GGTGGAAGCGCGTCGCGCTTCCACCACTTTGAAGTGCGCGATCGCATTCAGTAGTAAATTTGTATTCCATAACCCGCAACTTGGGTTAGTATCTCACCATAACTTTGGCAGAAATTCTGGAATGCTTTCGCTTGACTTGGTAGCTAACTAAATTGATTCAAAAGTTAGATGCTCGTAACAACTAACAGTAGCGCAGATGTTTGAGCATCTCACGTACTATTGCCAAGGAGAAGGCTTATGACGGGCTTTTTTATATTATTGACAGTTGCGGTGGTGGTGTTAGTTATTGCATCTGCTCGAAGCAGTTCCTCTAGAGGTCGTAGAAGCAAATCCCGCAACCATTCTAGTAACAGCCACAACAATTTCTTTAACACCGCTGCCGGGGGATCTAACAGTAGTACCACTGATAGCGGGTATAGCGGAGGTGATGGCGGCAGTTCTAGTAGTGGCTGTGACGGCGGCGGTTTTAGCGGAGGTGATGGCGGCAGTTCTAGTAGTGGCTGTGACGGCGGCGGTTCTAGCAGTGGCGGATTTTAGACAAGCTAATTTTTGCTCAACAACTTCGCATTCCCAGCGCTTAATTGCTTATATTGAATCAAGGCGATGTCTGACGACAAGACGCAGAGCGTCTGCGCTTATCAACTTACCAGTAAAATGAAATTGGTAATTTCGAGTCAAAAAGTTGGATTTGACCTGATTGAGCTTGATTAAACTCGATTTCTAGGTAAAAGCGATCGCCTCGTTTCAATTCCACCAATCCTAACTCAGTTAGTTTTCTCAATTCAGCAGAGAAATTTTTCTCTCCAGGTAAGGTAACTCGCAACTTTGTAATTTCATCAAATCCAGGTTTATTAATTAATAATCCGCGTTTTAACGGCGAAGCTGAAGGAATTCGGCTGACTGGTGACATAAAAATCAGCGGTTCTGATAAATTTTCACTGTTAGCAGCGATAGGAAGTGAGGTTTTTTCTGGCAGAAAAGGTGCGTAATAATTCCAAGTAGTAAATGGCAATTCTAGAGAACCGGGTACATCTGAGCGAAGCGAAATACCAAATGGACAAGCTTGAGTTTCTCCCCAACAACAACGCTCCCACAAACCCAAAGGACGAACCACACTTGAGAGGATTTCATTTATATCACTCAGCCAAAGTAACTCCAGATAAGCATTATGAAATAAAAAGCAAACGTTTGCAGTGCCTTGACCTGGATGAGTGCGGCGATTACCTTCTGTGAATCCAAAGGCTTTGAGAAACTCAGCCTCAGGCGCTTCTGGTTCAACACAAACAAAAATATGATCTAGTTCAAGTCCCATAGTTTATCTTTTTAATTCGCCGAACTCATAGTTCCAAGTTACATAGTCAAATATAGTTAGACATATATAAAATTGGCTTTAAGCAACTCGACTTTTAGCATAATCACGCTTGAATAGTGGAGTTAAACGC
>NZ_JBPAOH010000342.1:0-1465 GCF_050875635.1 Tolypothrix sp. VBCCA 56010 | reverse complement strand
AGCCTGCCTTCGCAGGCTCTAAAACTCATATAGCCTGCGAAGGCAGGCTTTGTTTGTATAGCGATACCCTTCAAGGGTATTGCGGCAAAATTGGGATGCTCCCTTAATGCATTGAGTGACAATGCGATTGTATCGACTGACAATGCGATTGTATCGACTGACAATGCGATTGTATCGACTGACAATGCGATTGTATCGACTGACAATGCTAACTAAGCCACATTGGGCAGGTTATAGTAAATACTATTGCTAACTTTGCTCAGTGTATGACAACTTCTGCCGTTGAAGGCTTTATCTCGTTTCGCGGTCATCAAGTGTGGTATCGCATTGTTAAACCGAACCAAGAAGCAGAAGGTAAACTACCTTTGTTGTGTCTTCATGGAGGTCCAGGAGTACCCCACGATTACTTGGAACCATTAGAAGCGATCGCTTACACGGGAAGGCAAGTTATTTTCTACGATCAACTAGGATGTGGAAATAGCGATCGCCCAAAAGACGCAAATTTATATTCTATTGATTTATTTAAAGATGAACTCGTAGCCATCCGCAGCACTTTAAACTTAGAGCAAATCCATCTTTTTGGACAATCATGGGGTGGTTGTTTGGCACTAGAACATACCCTTTCTCAAGCAACTGGTTTAGCAAGTTTGATTTTGGCTAATACACCTGCCAGCATTCAGCAATTTGTGAGTGAAGCTTATAGCTTAATGAACGATCTACCCGCAGATATTAAAGAGATTATTAGTAAACATGAAACCGCTGGTACAACCCAAGACCCAGAATATAAAGAGGCTATGGAAGTCTTTAACCATAATTTTCTCTGTCGTTTAAACCCTTGGCCCAGTTGTTTGACTACAGCATACAGCAAAGTTGGTACAGAGTTTCGGGGTGCTGGTAAAATCATCGACTGGAATGTTGAAAACCGCTTGAGTGAAATTTTTGTACCGACACTGCTGCTTTCTGGTAAGTATGATGAAGTAACTCCAGCTTGTGTAGAAAAATTAAAGCAAGGTATTTCTAATTCAGAGTGGGTACTATTTGAAAATAGTTCACATATGCCTCACTTGGAAGAAACAGAAAGATTTTTGCAAGTGTTAGACAAATTTTTGAGCCGAGTAGAACACAATCGCGGCTATTCCTGACTTCAGCAATAGTAATCCTATTGGCGTTGCATATTTGCGGGATGATTTTTATTTTTCTGTCTCTCAAAAAACTCTTTCTTCGCGTACTTCGCGTCTTTGCGGTTCGTTATTTCATCCCCATTTTGTGCAACGCCATCCTATTTGATATCAAGTCCGGTTAATCACTTATGATTATCGGATCTGTGCAAAAATCCCAAAAGCCTCTTTCAAGAGTGCAAGAGTCGCGTGTAGGGGCACGGCAATGCAGTGCCCCTACTTTGTGTATTGGACTCAACCAATAACCGCTATATTATTAACATCAAAACCTCCCAAACCTAACCCCC
>NZ_JBPAOH010000341.1:0-1488 GCF_050875635.1 Tolypothrix sp. VBCCA 56010 | reverse complement strand
CCAATACGGTTCAGTTAAGGCTCAAATACGTGTAAATTATGGATTGTTCTGAAGTATGGAAATGAAGTGCGGTGCATCTCAAGGAATTCTCATTAGTGTCTCCCAAGATACAAAGTACCGAGATATTCAAAGCAATAGAGGTTGCTATACCAGCAACTTCAATCGAACAGGCGATCGCTAAAACTAAAGTCGAAGAGGAACGTCATCGTTCGTTACCTGCACAACTGGTCGTTTGTTTAATCATAGCAATGAGCCTGTGGTCGGGAGATTCAATGCGGGACGTATTAAAGAACCTAATTGATGGGCTTTCAGAGGCATGGGTCAAAATTGGTAAATATTGGCGTATCCCATGTAAATCAGCTATAACCCAAGCCAGACAGCGACTAAAAGCAGGGGTGATGAGGCAATTGTTTCATCAGTTAGTGCGACCAATGTCAAACAGCGAAACAATAGGAGGGTTTCTCAACGGGTTACGAATCGTATTGATTGATGGAACTTGCTTGGATATTCCAGATAGTGATGAAAACGCAAGGGTTTTTGGTCGTCCCGGTAGTCGTCCTGGTACACGAGCCGCATTTCCCAAAGTTAGATTGGTTATTTTGGTAGAGGCTGGAACACATTTAATTTTCGACGCATTAATGTGCCCATATCGGATTGGAGAGCGAGTCAGGTCACTAAAATTATTACGTTCAGTAACATCCGGAATGTTGTTAATGTGGGATAGGGGTTTGCATTCCTATGCTATGGTACAAGCAACAGTAAGTAAGGGTTGTGATTATTTAGGAAGAATTCCTGCCAACGTTAAATTCTTAAATGAAAAACCTTTAGATGATTGTTCATATTTAAGTTGGATTTATCCATCTGGGGAATTGCGTAAAAAAGGTTGTAAGCCTATACAGGTAAGAGTTATAGAGTATACAATTGAGAATTATGATAACCCAGAAGAACAAATTAGATATCGCTTAATTACAAGCTTATTGGACATTGAAAAATTCAGCGCCCAGCTACTCGCTTGTGAGTATCATCAACGTTGGGAAGTCGAGAATACTATTGATGAGATCAAAGTACATCTTTTAGGACGAAAAACTCATATTCGTTCTCAAAAACCACGGGAGGTGGTGCAAGAAGTGTACGGTTTGTTATTAGGGCATTGGGCTATCCGGTTGTTAATTTTTCAGGCTGCAAGCAGCGCAGTTGTTTCACCCTTGCGTCTAAGTTTCACAGGAACATTACGAGTTGTTCGTCGTGCCCTCCCCAAATTCCAGCGTTTGCAACCACAAGAACTTCCCTTTTTTTGAGTTGGTTAACTGTGGAGATTCTTGACCAAGTTTTACCTGAAAGGGTACATAGAAACAACCCAAGGGTTGTGAAAAAGCCTGTATCAAAATTTCGCTCTAAAAAAGTTAAACACAGAGGTATTGGGGCACAAATCAATCCTCCGGTCTTCGTTGTACTAAGCACTGCATAGCCTTAACTGAACCGTATTGG
>NZ_JBPAOH010000340.1:0-1489 GCF_050875635.1 Tolypothrix sp. VBCCA 56010 | reverse complement strand
CAATACGGTTCAGTTAAGGCTATGCAGTGCTTGAAATAACAAACACAGGAGGATTGGTTATTGTTCCAGTACCTCTGTGCTTAACTTTTTTCGAGCGAAATTTTGATACAGGCTTTTTCACAACCCTTGGGTTGTTTCTATGAACCCTTTCGGGTAGAAGTTGGTCGAGAATTTCCACAGTTAACCAACTCAAAAAAAGGGGAGCTCTTGTAGTTGTAGACGCTGAAATTTTGGAAGGGCACGACGAACAACTCGTAATGTTCCCGTAAAACTTAGACGTAAGGGTGAAACATCTGCGCTGCAAGCAGCCTGAAAAATTAGCAACCGAATAGCGATTAGGCCCTAATAATAAACCGTAAACTTCTTGCACCACCTCCCGTGGCTTTTGAGAACGAATATGAGTTTTGCGTCCTAAAAGATGTACTTTAAGTTCATCAATCGTATTCTCTACTTCCCAACGTTGATGGTACTCACAAGCTAGTAACTGGGCGCTTAATTTTTCAATGTCTAATAAGCTCGTAATTAAACGATATTTGATTTGTTCTTCTGGGTTATCAGGATTCTCAATTGTGTATTCAATAACTCGTACTCGTATTGGCTTAAAACCTTTTTTTCTTAATTTGCCAGATGGATAAATATAACTTAAATACGAACCATCCTCTAAAGCTTCTTCGTTTAAAAATTTAACATTGGCAGGGATTCTTCCTAAATAATCACAACCCTTACTTACCGTTGCTTGTACCATCGCGTAAGAATGCAAGCCTCTATCCCACATCAACAACATGCCTGATGTTACCGAGCGCAATAGTTTTAGTGACCTGACTCGCTCTCCAATTTTATATGGGCACATTAATGCATCGAAAATTAGATGTGTTCCTGCCTCTACCAAAATAACTAATCTAACTTTGGGAAATGCGGCTCGTGTACCAGGACGACTACCAGGACGACCAAAAACCCTTGCATTTTTATCGCTATCTGGGATATCTAGGCAGGTTCCATCAATCACTACAATTCGTAATCCATTTAAAAAAGCTCCTATTGTTTCCTTCGTTGCCATTGGTTGTACCAACTGATGAAACAACTGTCTCATCACTCCTGCCCCCAATCGCAGGCTCGCGCTTGAGTGATAGCTGATTTACACGGGACACGCCAATATTTACCAACTTTTACCCATGCCTCTGAAAGACCATCAATGAGATTTTTTAGTACATCCCGCATTGAATCTCTCGACCACAGGCTCATTGCTATTATTAGACAAATGACCAGATGTGCTGGTAACGAACGATGACGTTCCTCTTCTACTTTAGTCTTAGCGATCGCTTGTTCGATTACAGTTGCTGGGATAGCTGCTTCTATTGCTTTGAATATCTCAGTACTTTGTATCTTGGGAGACACCAAGCAGAATTCTTTGAGATGCACCTTACTTGATTTCCATTTTCGGAAACAACACCTAGTTTATAACGCTTTGAGGCTTAACTGAACCGTATTG
>NZ_JBPAOH010000339.1:0-1491 GCF_050875635.1 Tolypothrix sp. VBCCA 56010 | reverse complement strand
GTGTTAAGCATACCGCCAGCGTTCATCCTGAGCCAGGATCAAACTCTCCGTTTTGCTGAGTGTTTGTTTAGCTCTTTGACTGTTTTATAACCTCAGTCTGGTTGATTATTTGACTGACGCGCACAAGTTGCTTTATACTTTCTTTCAAACTATAATCTTTTCATGGTTCGATCGCCTGACGAGTCAGCTTTTGAACGCGCTCGCTCAATCGGCACTTATTTAATATAGCGAGTCCACAATTTGTTGTCAACTATTTTCGGAAAATATTTTGAGAAATTTTTTGTAAACGCCTAAAACTATTGCAAATAAAAGGTTTTAACTTAGTAGCGCTGCTGTAAGTCGAGAAGGTAAGTAATAGAGTTTTTAGCAAGTTTGATGTTTTAAGGCTCTGGGTGTTGTTAGATACGCTGTTGCGTGACTATTTGTTAACTTTCAAGAAACACTTTGCGTAAGGCTTATGTAGGAAGGGTTGGAGAAGATGGAGTATTTTGCGTATCTGGAGAAATTGGGACAAGTTCAAGACCAAGAGCATGAGCTTTGTTCCTCAGATTTTTTAGAACTTGCTCGTTGTATTTCTGCTCGTAGTAGTCCATGCCTGGGTCGGTATATTGTTCAGTGGTCGTCCACATCCGGTAGAACATACGTGCCAGTTTGTGTGCAGTAGCGGTAATGGCTTTGGGGGCACCCAAACGCGATCGCAATCGCCGGTAAAAAGCCCCCAGAGCAGAACGACTTTGAGTCAAAGAAAACGCAGCCATGCGAAAAGCATTTGCCGCTCGATTCACAACTTGACGAGTCTTAGAGCTTTTGACCTTACCGCCCGTGACTTTTTGACCAGGACATAAACCCAACCATGAGGTAAAGTGCTTAACAGTAGGAAAGCGTTCTCTGTTGAGTCCGACTTCGGACAAAATGGTTTGTACACTTAAAGCATCAAGACCATCAATTAGAGTAAAATCTACACCTGTAATGTGATAGATATACTTATGTAAATCAAATGGTGGGTGATTTGCGGTGGGCTTTTTTCTTCGCTTTTTAATGGTTGCGGGGGGTGCATTTAAAGTCTTAGGTTCAAAAGATGCTAAACATTGTTCAATTTCAGCGTCAAGAGCCACAATCTCTTTTTTGTAAACTTCATACAATGATAATTCTTGCTTGAGAACAAACAAATGTTCTGCACGGTAATCACCTGTTAATGCTTTGGCAATTTCTGCGGCACTGCTTTTAATGCGTGGATCTTTGAGGGATGCTAAAATCAATGGGTTGCGCTCACCAGCCACAATGGCCTTGATAATTGTCATTCCCGTGAGACCAGTAATATCGCTGATTACCTTATGTAGGTGTCAATTCATTTGAATCAATGCTTTTTGCATTCGTTGCACGTGGGTACTAGTACAGGGTGGCGGAAATAGACCGACCATTAAATAGCCAGCACCTTACCCTTATAAGTCCATTTGAAAGGTTTAGCCATCGTTCGATTGAAGTAATCAA
>NZ_JBPAOH010000338.1:0-1494 GCF_050875635.1 Tolypothrix sp. VBCCA 56010 | reverse complement strand
GACCAAATCGGCCGATGACATCCTGGCTGCAATCAACCGGTTCTGCCGCAGATCACTCGAAACACACGCCGCCTTGAGGCCTATTTCTGAATCACCACACTAGAGCGAATTCCGGTTTGTTGGAATCGATAGGGGATTCCCTTTGTGGGCGGATTGTGATTCAAGCTTCTGGCTGGAGCTGGAGGCCAGCCGGAATGCCCAAGCCCCTATCGGAAGATCTTCGTTCGCGGGTAGTGGAAGCGGTCGAGACGGGTGCATCTCGACGGGATGCTGCGGAGCGGTTTTCGATCAGCGCGAGTGCTGCGATCAAATGGATGCAGCGTTGGGAGGCGACGGGCAGTGTTTCGGCCCTGCCGAGCGGCGGCAGCCGTTCGCCGCTGGACGATCATGGCGATGTGCTTCTGGGGCTGATCGCGGCGCAACCCGACCTCACTCTGGACGAGGTTGTCGAGCGGCTGTCGGCCCAGGGGATCAAGACTAGCCGAACCGCGACCTGGCGCTTCTTCAATCGCAAAGGGATCAGCTTTAAAAAAAAGCCTGCACGCCAGCGAACAGAACCGGCCTGACGTCGCCCGCAAGCGGGAGCGCTGGAAGGCCCACCAGGACAAGGTGGAGGCCGGGCGCCTGGTCTTCATCGATGAGACCTGGGCCAAGACCAACATGACACCCACCCGTGGCCGCTGCCTGCGGGGCGAGCGTCTGGTCGACAGGGTGCCGCACGGTCACTGGCGGACCTTGACCTTCCTCGCCGCGCTGCGTTCAGACCGGATCGATGCGCCTTGCGTGCTCGACGGGCCGATCAACGGCCGCAGCTTCCTGGCCTATGTCCAACAGATCCTGGTGCCCAGCCTGAAGCCCGGCGACATTGTCGTCATGGACAACCTGGGCTCGCACAAAGGCCAAGCTGTGCGACAGGCGATCCGGCAGGCCAAGGCCAAGCTCTTCTTCCTGCCGCCCTATTCTCCCGACCTCAACCCGATCGAACAGGCCTTCTCCAAACTCAAAGCTTTGCTCCGCAAGGCCAAAGAGCGAACCGTCGAGGACACCTGGAAGCGCATCGGTCAAATCATCGACTGCTTCAATCCCAGCGAGTGCGCCAACTTCTTCCGAAACGCCGGGTATACTAACGATGCTATCTGACCGGAATCCGCTCTAGATCCGGACTAGGCCAAGCCTCCCTTCTCCCTTGGGGAGAAGGTGGCGCGCGGCGCCGGTTGAGGGGCACCCTATCCGCAAGAATCACCGTCGAGCGAGCCACTCATCCGCACTTCGGGCACCTTCTCCCCCAGGGAGAAGGAAAGATTTCAGCGCGACTGGCAGCTAAGTCGGCGCCATCCAGCGGTACACTTCAACGGAAGCCGCTGCGGACAACACGATGAACCCGATCAACCCGCTTTCCGTCAAAACGGCACGCTTGCCCGTCTCTATGACTCGATCAAGTTCATTCGTGGCACACGCCAAAGCGCGCGCATACGCCTCTGGATCTTCGGGAAT
>NZ_JBPAOH010000337.1:0-1522 GCF_050875635.1 Tolypothrix sp. VBCCA 56010 | reverse complement strand
ACCCCAACTTGTGGTGCGCGAACTAACAAGTCATCGTTTCGCGATCGCATGAATCGACGGATGCAAAAACCTAGAATTTGATAACCCGCAACTTGGGTTAATACGTTGCTCAGAGCAAAAGCCTCGTTGTTCTTTGAACACGTCAAAATCGTAGATTCTCATCTTCAGCTTGTCTAAAAGCTTATTCACTATCTGAGGGGGTGCGATAGGAAAAACCCTGTTTGTGTCATTGATTCCATTTTGCCCGCAAGTACGATTTCGGCTTCACCACACCGAACCGTGCGGTGGCGGCGTTCATCACGCTCATCAGCGACGAACACACCATGTCCACTATCCGTTCAGCGTCTGTGCAATCCCTGCCTTAAATGCCGCCTGACGGGGCAATGACTGTCCGTGACCGGCTCGGTTGTACGTTGCCAAAAATGTTTTGGTCTAATGCTTCCTTGGATACTCCCGCTTTCTTCAAGGCAGCACGCATGGCGATCGCACCATTTGAACTTTTTCGCCAAATATTCAATCCAACAGCGAAAAGCGTACCAAGCAACATCATTAATTGACTTGGCGCGAGCCTGTGATTTCTTGCCAGCCCTTTAACATTCAAATCTGTGCGGCTCGCGACGCCGCCCCGCAACGCTTACATAGGCGACAAAGGCGATCGCTTGCATACGTTACGTGCGAGTCTAAGAGCATGTTCACTCGTTGTTTACTTACCCTTAAATACTTACGCAAGCATATCTGTGTCTTGCTTTGGGTCTGTTGTTTTTACCTTTTTTCTTTTTGTAAATCTTACGTTGTGCGTGCTTGATAAACTCTTCAGCCTTTCTTAAAAACCGAGGATTCTCTTCATGATGACCGTTGGAATCAGAGTAGAAATAATTAAACGAGCGCGAAACTGTCACCAATCCCGCTGGTCTTCAAAACTGTGCTTGAAGGTTTCCGCCTCACACGGCGACTCAATGATTTGGTGCTTGTCACGCATACCTCATTGCCCATTTATGTGCGACTTTCTCAAGTCTTCTAGTAGACCTTAATCATTAAAAACAGGGTATAGTTTTTTAAGCTTAATTCTGGCATTGGTGATGGTGAACTGCCAGGAGATGGTATTGCGGTGTGTGTTCCAAGCGGCGATTTCTGTCTGGAGGGTTGGAAGGTCTTTCTCTGCGGCGATCAAGGCATTGTTTTGTGAGGGCAGCCAATTCAATTTCCGCAGCGATTATAAGAATGTAGGCTGAAAACCCTGCGGCTTGAGCGAGCGTGATGAAAGCCACGACGTAGGCTTTAGCCTACCGTGGTGTTTTCTTTTTTCGGTTCGGGAAGTGAGTCTATCCATTCATCAACCAAACTACTAATAGTCCGGTCTAATTGAGCAGATAATAAGACTAACTTATGATATCTGCGGTCAGTGATTCTGCAATTTAACCCTTTTTTGTCACTCTCGCAGGAGTATAATTAAGGGCGATCGCGTTCATGTTACGCAGAGAGTATGGTTGAGCCTCGCCGAAGCGCGCCCACAGTAAAATTT
>NZ_JBPAOH010000336.1:0-1565 GCF_050875635.1 Tolypothrix sp. VBCCA 56010 | reverse complement strand
GGCGATATTTTGTTGTCAACACCAGATGCACTTTTAAGTCACTGACCGACCTACCCTTGGAGACAAAATCATTTTTCACGACTTTTTCAGGAACTCTGCTATAATCAATGTAGTTTAATTAAGTAACGTTGACTTTAAATAAAGGAGGTGAGTTCGCTTGCTGCTTAATTATCAGTACCGTGCATACCCAAACACCAATCAAAAACTAAAATTAAATACTTGGTTGAGAATTTGCCGTTACTGGTATAACATACAGCTAGGAGATAGATTTGATTGGTACGAAAATAACCACAACAACATTAATTCCTGTCCGCTAATTTGCTCATTACCAAAATTGCGCGATAATCCTAATTTTTACTCTCAGAAAAAGCAACTTCCTGTTATCAAGGAGGATTTGGTAAAAGTAAGCTATTCGGGCGAGTTATTGGACTTCACGAGTGTCCCATCTCAAACATTACAAGACGTATCAAAGCGTGTAGATTTGTCTTTTTCTCGCTTTCTTGCAGGCGATTGCAACGGGAATCGTAGCGGAAAACCTCGTTTTAAAAATGCTGCGCGTTACCGCACAATACGGATAGAAGGGCAAGCTATTACTGTTGAGCGCATTGATAAAGATTGGTTGTTTTTGTCTTTTTCAAAGTTAGAAGGTTGGGTAAAAGTGCGTTTACATCGTTCTTTGCCCGATGGGTTTACGCTCAAAAATGCCCTTTTAACTAACAAAGCTGATGGGTGGTACGTCACAATTTGCTTGGAAGACCCTAATGTACCTACTTTCACCGACGTAGATGTGATTCCCACATGGGACAACACTCTTGGCTTGGATGCAGTACTTCATGAAGTTGATTATTTGGCGACTTCAGAGAATACTAAGTTGTTGTCTTTAAAGTCTTTCAGGAAGTCTGAGAAGCGACTAGCCAAAGTTTCTAATCGTAAATCAGCCAAGAAAAAAGGCACTAAACAACGCCGCAAGTTGGCAAAACGTGAAGGGCGCGAACATCAACGTATTGCCAGGGCTAGAATTGACCATGCATTTAAAACTGCTCATGTATTGGTGCGGACTGGTAAATCAGTTATTGTTCACGAAGATTTAAATTTAAAGGCTTTGTCGAAACGCAACAAAGCCAAACTTGACGAAGAAGGGAAATATCTCCCGAATGGTCAATCAGCAAAATCTGGGCTAAACAAGTCTTGGAATGATGCAGCATTCGGACAATTTTTCACAATCCTAGAGTACATAGCACAGAATTGCTGGGACTAGGACAATAGCAGTAAAACCTGCATATACGTCTCAATTACTTGCGTATCGCGATGAATTTATCTTCACCGATTGCGGTATTCGAGAATATTGGGACGAAAAAGAGTTGCTTTGGGTTGACCGCGACGTTAACGCCGCTATCAACATAAAGCGCGTTGGGCTGGGACTGTTCCCAACGATAAAACGCCGTAAAGGGAATCCGGTAGTGGCTGACTCTGCTACTAATAGTACCTCTAAGGAAGTTCTGGAAACATTAAGAATGTGCCAGAAGCCTACACCGACCTGTACTCAGGCGGTGTAGGTAGTTCAC
>NZ_JBPAOH010000335.1:0-1577 GCF_050875635.1 Tolypothrix sp. VBCCA 56010 | reverse complement strand
TGGTAGAGTCGATGGCGGGTATTATCCCGCGCACCTCTCTGTTAGATCCGAGCGTGCGACTTTCACCGCACTCGGCTCCCGATATTCTAGGGTTTCCCCTTGCTCATGTGGATATAGTCGTGACAGCTTTCATGTACCGCTAGAAGGTTTTTAGTTTTCCAGTTGTTATGATTGCCGTCGATGTGGTGTAAGTGTACTCGTTCTGAACTGAGCATCTTTAACCTACAATGACCACATGCATGGTTTTGCCTTTTTAAAGCTTTAGAGGTTTCACCGTCGTAGAGCTTGCTATTTCGTTCGCTCCAATAGGTAATGTCTCCATCAAAGGGTGATTTATTTCCTTTAACGTTGACGTGTTTGTTTTCGGAGTAAGGGACTACAGGAAATGCTTTCTTAATCAAGGTTTTACTTGAGTATCGGTCATTCTTGGTTTCCTTATTGAATACCTTAAATGTTCTGTTACTGATGTGCCAAAGTGAAAACCTTGTTCCATCCATCTTGCAGAATTTATGGTAATTCCTCCACCCTCTAACCAGTGGTGCCAGCTTTTCGGCTTTTACTTTAGAACCATAGTTCGAGCAATTGACGATGGCTTTTACTTTCTTACGGAATGCTTTGAAGTTATCCACGGAAGGGACACATCTAAATTTTCCGTTACTTTGCACTTTGAAGTGCCAGCCAAGGAAATCAAATCCATCTGTCGATGCAGTAATCTTGGTCTTTCTTTCACTGATATTCATCCCTCTATCTGCGAGGAACTGGCTGATTTTCTCAAGTATCTCTTTCGCGTTGTCGTTGGGTTTGAGTATAATTACCATATCGTCAGCATATCTAACTGATTGGTGTATTTCCTCAACTCCATTGAGTGCAATGTTAGCTAGTAATGGACTTACAACACCACCTTGGGGGGTTCCTTGTTCGGGAAATTCGGGGTGTATTCCTGCTTTGAGACATCGGAAGATACCGATTTTCAGCCCTTTCGGTGCTATCAGGTTATCCATGATAGTTGTGTGACAAATCCTGTCAAAGCATTTTTCAATATCAAGTTCTATGACTCGTTTATCTATTCCGTTACAGAAAGAGCGGAGGTTATTGAACAAGATTTTCTGCGCGTCATGTGCACTTCTACCAGGTCTAAAACCATAGCTCTTTTCGTGGAAAGTTGCTTCATGTGCTGGTTCTAGTGCATATTTTGCGATAGCTTGCCATGCTCTATCTGCAATAGTGGGGACTTTGAGGATTCGAGTTTTTCCATCCTTTTTTGGTATGGGAATCTCGCGTAATTTGTTATGATGCCAATTGTAATATTGGTTCTTGAGGAGTTCCTCAAGTGCGAAGCGTTCTTCAATGTTGAGGGACACTTTGCCATCAATACCCGCAGTCTTTTTACCAGAGTTTAGCTGAGTTACTTGACGAATTGCCAGTAATCTCGCTGCTCGGGATTTCAGAATCAGCTTCTGCAAAGACCGCGCTTTCTGCATGTCTTTGGCTTGAACTGCTTTAAACAATCGCTTTTGTAGGCGGAATAATTCGCGGCGATATTTCTTCCACGTTAAATTTTTCCAAGATTCACTAGT
>NZ_JBPAOH010000334.1:0-1584 GCF_050875635.1 Tolypothrix sp. VBCCA 56010 | reverse complement strand
ACAGGGGGACAGGGGGACAGGGGGACAGGGGGACAGGGGGACAGGGGGACAGGGGGACAGGGGGACAAGGAGACAGGGGGACAGGGGGACAGGGGGACAGGGGGACAAGGAGAATTTTTGAATAATACTCCCCAAGTCGTCCCCCCCTCTCCCCATCTCCCCCCATCTCCCCCTCTCCCCATCTCCCCCCATCCCCCCCCTCTCCCCATCTCCCCATCTCCCCATCCCCCCATCTCCGACAACTTATGATAGGCTATCTGCATTTGAGGAGTGTAGAGGTGTGGCAAATGTCAAAATTGCGGGTGGGATTGCTGTTTGGTGGTCGTTCGGGAGAGCATGAAGTTTCGATTAGTTCAGCACGAGCGATCGCTCTTGCCTTAAGTTCAGAAGAAAATGTTAACAAGTACGAAATACTTCCTTTCTACATCCAAAAAGATGGACGTTGGTTAGCAGGGGATGTACCGCAACAAGTTTTAACAACAGGTATTGCATCGCAATTACCGGAAAATGAGACACCAAGCGCGAATTCTTTATTATCAACAACAAAAAATAATCTTAGCCGTTGGCAATCTCCCTCTCAAGTTGCCGAGGTAGATGTTTGGTTTCCAATTCTCCACGGTCCCAACGGTGAAGACGGTACAATTCAAGGATTACTCAGCTTGATGCAAGTTCCCTTCGTCGGTTCTGGGGTGTTAGGTTCGGCGCTGGGTATGGATAAAATTGCCATGAAAATGGCGTTTGCTCAAGCGGGATTGGCACAAGTTAAATATGTAACCCTGACCAGAGCGCAAATTTGGTCAAATCCTTGTATATTTCCCAAATTGTGTGATGAAATCGAAGCAACGTTGGGCTATCCGTGTTTTGTCAAACCTGCTAATTTAGGTTCATCGGTGGGTATTGCCAAAGTGCGATCGCGTTCAGAATTAGAAGCCGCTTTAGATAACGCTGCCAGTTACGATCGCCGCATCATAGTAGAAGCTGGAGTCGTCGCACGAGAAGTAGAATGTGCCGTTTTAGGAAACGATCAACCCCAAGCTTCTGTCGTCGGCGAAATTTCTTTTGAAAGTGATTTTTACGATTATGAAACTAAATATACTGAAGGTCTAGCAGATTTACTGATTCCGGCACAGTTGCCAGATTCTGTTACCCGTCAAATTCAGGACATGGCTTTGCAAGCCTTTGCAGCCGTTGATGCTGCTGGATTGGCAAGGGTGGACTTTTTCTATGTCGAAGCCACAGGAGAAGTATTAATTAACGAAATCAACACCTTACCAGGCTTTACAGCCACGAGTATGTATCCGCAATTGTGGGCTAAAAGTGGAATTCCCTTCCCCGAATTAGTCGATCGCTTGATTCAACTTGCTCTTGAGAGACATTCAACACCCGAACCGAGAGAATAAGAAGACTGGGCATTGGGCAATCGGCAATTGTTTAATGGGCAATGGGCACGCTCGAATTGGGAATTGGGAATGAGAGATTTTTCCGATGCCCGATGCCCGATGCCCGATGCCCGATGCCCGATGCCCGATGCCCGATGCCCGATGCCCGATGCCCGATGCCCGATGCCCGATGCCCGATGCCCGA
>NZ_JBPAOH010000333.1:0-1661 GCF_050875635.1 Tolypothrix sp. VBCCA 56010 | reverse complement strand
TTACGAGTACGTGAAGCGTAAAGCCCCCGTCATTCATGCGGGGGATATAAGCGAACAGGATAAATTTATTTATCCGTGATGCGGGTCATTAATGTACTCTAAAACTTTCTGAGTGCTAACTTTCCCCGTGGTATCAAACATATATGAATGTGTCCACAAGCTAGGCAGTTTCATCAAGGAAGGAAATTCTTGCCGTAAATATCTTGATGACCTACCCTTAAACGCTTTCACCACTTGAGATATTGAATGATGCGGGTCATATTCAACCAGTAGATGAATATGATCTGGTGCAACCTCTAAAGCCTTAATCACCCATTTATTATCATTGGCAACTGATTGAAATATCTCAATACACCTGAATTTCAATGGCTCATTGTTTGCAAAAATCCTCCTACGGCGACACGGTATCCAGACTAGATGAACAGTAGCCAAACCAATTGCATGGTTGTAGTGATTGTATACAGGTTTCATGTAGATGAGTATTGATTATCTACGAAATAGATGATATCATAATCAGATGAAGACACTGAAATTTAAGTTGTACGAAGACAAACGGAATAGATACCTCAAGCGCACAATTAACGCGAGTGCGGTAATTTACAACCATTGCATTGCCCTTCATCGTCGTTATTACAAGATGTGGGGTAAACACTTGTCGAGTACAAAACTTCAGTCTCATATTGCTAAGTTGCGGAAGAAGACTCGATTTTGGCAATTAGTAGGTTCTCAATCAGTGCAAGATATCTGCCAACGCATCGAGAAGGCTTACCAACTATTTTTTAAAGATAACAAAAAAGGAGTTAGACCCCCAGGATTTAAGAAGGTAAGGAAGTATAAATCTTTCACTCTTAAACAAGCTGGCTACAAGTTTTTGGGTGGCAATAGAGTAAAAATTGGTAATCGAGTATATCAATTTTGGAAATCCAGAGAGATTGAGGGAACAGTCAAAACACTAACCATTAAGCGTACACCGCTGGGCGAGTTGTTTTTGATTGTGGTTGTTGATAATTGCACTGAACTAGAATTTGAAGCTGAGACAGGTAAAATAGCTGGCTTTGATTTCGGTCTAAAAACATTCCTTACTTGCTCAGATGGCTCCACAGTTGAATCTCCTGAATTCTTCAAGCAGTCTCTCAATACCATCAGAAAAGCTAGTAAACAGCATTCTAAAAAGTTAAAAGGTTCATCCAACCGAGAACGGGCAAGAAGAAATCTAGTACGTAGATATGAAGATATTTCTAACCGAAGACGTGATTGGTTTTGGAAGTTAGCACATGAATTCACTGACAAATTTGATGTGCTGTGTTTTGAAACCTTAAATCTCAAGGGGATGCAACGTCTTTGGGGAAGAAAAATATCAGACTTAGCTTTTGGTGAGTTTTTGCAAATCTTAGAGTGGGTTGCTAAAAAGAAACATAAACAAGTGGTGTTTGTAGATCGGTGGTGTCCGTCTACCAAAACTTGTTCGAGTTGTGGGCATATTTTAGAAAGTATTGATTTGTCTATAAGAGTTTGGCGTTGTCCATCCTGTCAATCAGTCAATGGGAGAGACGAAAACGCTGCGCGTAATATTCAAATGGTTGGGGCATCGACCATTAGGTTAGGCGATGTAAGTCGGGCTTTGCCTGCGATTGTTGTTTGAGCCTAGAATCCCCGCAATT
>NZ_JBPAOH010000332.1:0-1709 GCF_050875635.1 Tolypothrix sp. VBCCA 56010 | reverse complement strand
CTGAGGTACTAGAAACTATTACACCAGAAGTGATTATTTCTCTCACCTCTTACGACTTCATTCTTGAAGCTTTATTTAGCGCAGCTTCATAAAGAATTGGTATAAGTCTGAAAATTAAAGCACGATTGCAATATGCGATCAACCATGAACTCATTCACACATAAAGAAATTCGTCAACTATGTCGGCAGGGTAAATTTCAAAGTCCTACTCCTGGCTTCGCGTCTGGATATGTGCAAGCAAATTTAGTCGTTTTACCAAAGTCTGTCGCATTTGACTTTCTGCTGTTTTGTCACCGCAACCCCAAACCTTGTCCTTTACTGGATGTGACTGAGGTTGGAGATGCCGAACCGCGAATGGTTGCACCTGGATCTGATTTGAGAACTGATTTACCTTGCTACCGTGTTTTTCGTCACGGTGAATTAATAGACGAAGTTACGGATATTAAACAATTATGGCGTGATGATTTTGTCGCGTTTTTAATCGGCTGTTCGTTCTCTTTTGAAACCGCGTTGCTGAGTGCTGGTGTACCCGTTAGACATATTGAGGAAAAGAAAAATGTGCCGATGTATAAGACTAACCTTTCTTGCATGTCTGCCGGCGTTTTTTCTAGTCCGTTAGTGGTTTCGATGCGTCCTTTGTTACCTGCTGACGCAATTCGCGCTGTAGACATTACCAGTCGTTTTCCCAAATCTCATGGTGCGCCGGTGCATTTGGGAGATGAAAATGCGATCGCTCGCCGAACATTCATCACCTCATGTCGCAATTATCACCGGCTTTTTCATGCCTTATGGAAATCCACCCGCAGCTGAAACTGATGGTCCGATAGGTTGCGCTCAATTGGCTGCGGGACTGCATCGCGTTGGAATTACTGTGAGAATTGTCACAGATTCTATGTGTTTTCATGCAGTAAAAATTGCCGTTTTTGCTGCTGGAGTTCCGGCGAATATTCCTTTTGATATTGTACCTGTTGCAAATAACTCAAATGATGCGATCGCTTCAATTTTAAATTTATGGTCATCTCTAGAAAAGCCTGTTTCTCATATAATTTCGATTGAAAGAGCTGGTCCTAGCGACGATGGAATTATCCGCAATATGAAAGGACAAGATATAACGGATCATACTGCTGCTTTGCATCTTTTATTTAATAATAAAAAATTTATCTCTATAGCAATTGGAGATGGTGGTAATGAAATAGGGATGGGAAATATTCCCAGAGAAGTTATCAAGGAAAATATTCGTTATGGAGAACGAATTGCTTGCATAACAAGTTGCGATTATCTGATTGTTTGTGGTGTTTATAATTGGGGTGCGACTGCTTTATTAGGGGCTATTTCTTTACTGCGTCCGGAATGGAAAGCGGGAATTTTTGAGGGATTAAATCCAGATGTTGAGTTTCACATTTTAGAAACAATTGTGAATGCAGGTTTAGCTGTAGATGGAATTACGGGTGTGCAAAGTTTAACTGTTGATAATTTATTTTGGGATTTTCATGCTCAAGTTTTGGAAATGATGATTGAAATAATATGAAACGAACCGCGTTCGCCCTTGGCGTTGCCGAAGGCTAGACGCGAAGAGCGCAAAGAAAAGAGAATAAGAGAGTTTTTCTATAGCAGTTCCCATTCAGATGCGGTACAACATTATATCGTCGCGTGTAGGGGCACGGCACTGCCGTGCCCCTACGGGTGTACCTCACGTAACCGAGAATTGC
>NZ_JBPAOH010000331.1:0-1758 GCF_050875635.1 Tolypothrix sp. VBCCA 56010 | reverse complement strand
TGTCATTATAAATTTCTGCAATACGAGAAACCCATTCCCCGTTTCGTTGTCGAATGTAAAACTGGACAACACAGTTGAGAAAATAGCCTTGCATGAAATTAATTTTGACGATCGTTCCCTTTCGCCACCCATTTGTCAAAAGAGACTGAAATTTAACTTTCTCTCCCACCTGGATGAAAGAAGGCAAATCAGGAGAGTTGGAAGAAACAACGGGTTTAATTGGCTCTACAAACAAAACAGAACCGCATTCTTCAACAGCCACCTGTACAGGCGGTGTTGATACACCCCAACCTTCATTATTGTCAGGAATGCTAGTTACGCCGCTCTGTGACTGGGTTTCAGGGTTTTCAATGAGTGTTATATCTTCAGAAACAGGGAGTAACGCCTGTTCTGGCGCGGGTTTCAGGGTTTTTTCGGGGATGATGACGGTTTGTAAAGTATCTATGGGTTGGGGTTCAACTTGTGCTATAGGGGCACTAGGTTCTGGTGAAGTCCTTGCCATAAATCGCCATAGCTTTTGCAGCAAGCCCTTACAGGTGTACAAGAACTGGATGCTGAATCCTTGTCCAAAATGCTGTTTTGCGATGGCGATAATCAGATTCAGGCGTTCTCTGATCGTTTGCGGCGCTGTAATCAATCCCTGACGAACGCTTTGACGGATAAGCTTTGTCACCTGGGCGAGTTTGTCTCGCCCTGTCTGCTTTCGGGTTTCGTTGGCTTTATTGTGTTTTCTGCCGTCTTCTCTTTGTCCTAGGGCGACACCATGCAGGGCTACAGTATCGCCGTAATTAACACCAGTCCGGGGGCGAAACGAGCCGTCGTAGTGGTAGTAACCAAGGTTCTTGATGGATTTGAGCCAGTCTTTAATCCGCCGCTCTAGCTCATGCTGGTGGCGGCAATAAAGTTCGTACCCTGGCAGCTTACGCATGAAGGTGGCGGTTTGTTGGATTAGTTCTTCACCGTCCAGCCTGTTGAACACAAAAAACAGTTTTACCGCTTCGGGGATCAGGTCGTTGGTTTGTCCGGGTCCCGTCCACCCTGGCGTAAGGCGCGTTACCAGGTCTTCATACCACCCGGCGACATTGTTGGCGTAAATGCTTCTCACATAGCCGTTATTTTCGACTTTAAAGCCCTCATACGCCTCCTTCATGACCCGTTTGAAGGTTTCCATGTCCTGACGGGCGGCGCTGTGTTGTAGCTCCCCGATAAAGGCGTTTAAATCGTTATGGACGGGGGTGAAGTCGAAGGGGTCTAAAACAAAGCTGCCGGAATTTGGTTGCAGGGGGAGGCGTAGACCGTGGTAATTGATGATACTGTCTTCTGACCAGCCTTTACGGTTGGGGAAGATTTCGAGCTGCCCCTTGGCAATCCTGAATCCGGCTTTTTGTAGCAC
The DNA here is from genome assembly GCF_050875635.1 of Tolypothrix sp. VBCCA 56010. NCBI lineage: Bacteria > Bacillati > Cyanobacteriota > Cyanophyceae > Nostocales > Tolypothrichaceae > Tolypothrix > Tolypothrix sp. VBCCA 56010. Next base: position 365 of record NZ_JBPAOH010000331.1, on the reverse strand, counting down.
GACAGTCAAGCACTGCGCCGCCATGTGACTGGGGACGGCGTTCGGGAGGGCAATAAAAATATGCTTCCCGGTACTGTAACTGCTTTGCACAAGGACCCGATCTACCAGACCGATGTCTTCAAGGACACCGCATAAACGGTTGTATTCAGCGGGGTCAATATGGGGATTGTAAGCAGAAAGCTTATCCAGGTCGATAACCAGGATGCACGTCATCCCGACAAACCGTAGCCCGATGATCTGGTTCTCATCGTTGAACAATGTCAGAAGGTTGCGCGGGGCGGTGGGAAAGCGGCGGGTCTTCCATCCAGCTTCCAGGGCGTTGTCTTTGATGATGGAATTGAAATAGTTGTTGCCAAAGAAATCAA
>NZ_JBPAOH010000330.1:0-1771 GCF_050875635.1 Tolypothrix sp. VBCCA 56010 | reverse complement strand
GCTGACTCTGCTACTAATAGTACCTCTAAGGAAGTTCTGGAAACATTAAGAATGTGCCAGAAGCCTACACCGACCTGTACTCAGGCGGTGTAGGTAGTTCACTAGTTGATAATCTGATTGAGAGAGTTCCAAATCAAAAAGGCCTTGCTCTCAACTCTTAAAACTCTCACTCTCTGCGCCTCTGCGCCTCTGCGTGACACAAAAATTATCTACCATCCACTTCCGAAGAATAATCTTCACAAAAAGCCTTCAACCCAATGTGAATAATAATCACCGTGACTGCAACAACTAAAGGAGATAACACATCCCCCGAAAAACCCATCGTTACCAACACTGCACCCAAGCGTTCCACAGCATCCTGATTATCCAAATCGCCCCATTTCTTCCACTGCTTATTCAGCATTCCCCCTTCTTGGCATAAATCACTTTTAGCAGCTCGTCCAAATTTCTGTAAAAAACTCTGAGAGTTTTCTTGTGTAAGTTTTGTAATTGCTGCGGTTTGTTTTACCAGCATTTTTTCATCTGAGATTTTATCCTCTCCTTGTTTTTGCTCTGAATCTGGGGCATAGCGCAGTTCTGTTAACTGGCGGTCAATTTCGGCAGAGAGGGCAGTAATTTCTTTAGGGGTAAAGATGCTATTCATTTTGAGTTTCGCTTGTTTTAAAACATTTTGTGTGCCAATAGAGACTTTTTTCGCTTCAACAATAGCGAGAAGTTCCCCTTGCACAAATAAAGCATAATCAGCAGTAACGCGATCTAGGAGAGCGATCGTCTGTTCCCTGCCAAACTCCTTTAAGCATAAATCCTTATTTATACCAAACTTCTACAACTTTAATTCCAGACTAAAATTCCCGAACAATATCTTGCCCAATTCCTGAAAATCTGACCCAAACAACTGGGATACACTAATTTTCGCCTTCTCGCACACAGGAATAATTAACTTCACTAAATGATAAGGTTGACTTTGATTTATTGTTGAGGCTATTCTCAAGGATTCCATGATTCCTCCTAAATCTCCCAATAACTTCACATCCTTTCCAATTGCTTGTTCCAACACTAACAAAATCAATTGTAATTTTCGGGTTAACTCGATCGGGATGGGTTTATAACCTAATTGGGGAGTAAGTGCAATTAATTCGCTAATTCCTTGAATATTAACTCGATATTTCTCTATTTCCTCTTCGCCTTTAATTTCCTGTCCTAACCACCCGTAACAACGAGAACAAAATCCCGCAGGTGAAAACTTAGCCATCACAGGTAAGCGCGAATCACAATGAGGACATTCTTCTACCAATCGCTGTTTGTGAATCAAGCAAAATTCTACATCCTTAAATGACCATAATAAGGGTTCATAGATAGTTTTGTTCTCCTGCATCCACTCTTCCCAACAACAAGGACACCAAGCGCGATAGTTCTGAAATAACCCCTTGTCATAAATCATTCCTTTCCAGCTTAAAAGGGTCAAAAAGCGTAAATCATGACGCATTGTTAACTCTTCTAAGACAGTGACTAACTTTCCTGTCATTTCTCGCATTCCGTTGATAGTCGGTTTAGCATCGCTATTTCCCAATAGGTGACTCAGATTTTTTGACAATAGCTCAGATTTATCCTCATCTTTGATGATAAGTGGCGCAATTTCTCCCATAACGAGCTTCTGAGAGGTTAAACAGTGTCAGTAAACCAAAAAGTTTTCTCCTCAAGGCGATCGCTAACCAGCCATTGCGTAGTTTTAGGTGCTAGGTGATACTAAATATCTTAAAAGTACTTATGC
>NZ_JBPAOH010000329.1:0-1772 GCF_050875635.1 Tolypothrix sp. VBCCA 56010 | reverse complement strand
CAGTAGCGATCGCACCCGATGGAAAAACAGCCGTTTCTGCTTCATCTGACAATACCCTGAAACTGTGGGATCTAGAGAAAGGATTGGAAATCTCTACCCTGACAGGTCATAATTCCATAGTAAGTGCAGTAGCGATCGCACCCGATGGAAAAACTGCCGTTTCTGCTTCTGGTGACTTTACCCTGAAACTGTGGGATCTAAAGAAAGGATTGGAAATCTCTACCCTGACTGGTCATAATGACTACGTAAGTGCAGTAGCGATCGCACCAGATGGAAAAACTGCCGTTTCTGCTTCTGGTGACGATACCCTGAAACTGTGGGATCTAGAGAAAGGATTGGAAATCTCTACCCTGACAGGTCATAATTTCTGGGTATTAGCAGTAGCGATCGCACCCGATGGAAAAACTGCCGTTTCTGCTTCTCGTGACAAAACCCTGAAACTGTGGGATCTAAAGACAAAAAAGGAAATCTCTACTTTTATTGGTGAAAGTTCTATAACTTGCTGTGCAGTTTCCCCAGATGGGTTGACAATTGTAGCAGGAGAACAATCAGGTCGTGTTCATTTTCTTTGTTTAGAAGGGGGTTCAGAAAATGAATAACATCACCCAAAATACAATTAATATTCCCAGATATCCCCCAGAATTTCAGCAAATCATTACCACCAAAAACCACAACTTTGTCGGTCGTGAATTTGTCTTTTCTGCCATCAACAACTTTCTCAATCAATCTGACCGGGGCTACTTTACTATTATCGGTGAGCCTGGTATTGGTAAAAGTGCCATTCTTGCCCATTATGTCAGCCAAAATCCCGGCTTTGTCTATTACAATGTCGAAATTGCCGGGAAAAATCGCGTTGAGGAATTTCTGACGACGATTTACACTCAATTAATAGAAATCGCCCAAAATCAAGGTAGTAAAAATATAGCTGATAATTTTCATGATTATACCACAGAAGACAGTGGTTTTTTATCATTTTTACTGCAACAAATCAGCGATAGATTGCATCCACAACGTTTAATTATTACTATTGATGGCTGCGATAGAATTGATATTAACAATCAACCACGCGGCTCAAATATATTCTATTTACCCCGCTATCTGCCAGAAAAAATTTATTTTATCCTCACTCGTCGTCCGTTTTTGACAGATAAATCAGGTTTATTAATTGAAACTCCAGCCCAATCTTTAGATTTATCAGCCTACCCGCAACAAAATCGCGCTGATATCCAGGAATATATTAAAACTTATTTAAATGAATCATGTCATTTTGAGCCTAGCGTTAGCGAAGAGAAGAATCCCGGAGATGTTTCGCTGAAAATGACACAAGGTTTTGATGATGAAACCAATTTTATGTATGTTAAGGAAACCTTAGCAGCTATCAACGAGGATATTTACCCCCCAAATTTACAACTCTATTACCAAAATCACTTAGAAAAGATGAATTTAGCAACCAGTCAACAGCAACCAATGGCTTTACAGGTGTTAAATATCTTAGTTCAACAATCAATATCAATAGAAGCGATCGCAGAAAGATTAGATGCAGATGAATATGAAATCAAGGTAATTTTAGACAAGTGGCGAGAGTTTTTACATTTAAAATCAATAGCCGCAGAAATCCATTATAGTTTTTATCATGCTAGCTTTCGTGATTGGTTGAGGCATTTGTTAGTAAATTAGACCAATTTAAATAATGTTTGCGACACATAAATTCTTCGTAGGGGCACGGCACTGCCGTGCCCCTACCCATCTGTCGCATTCTTTTTTCAAATTGG